>NZ_CALHXD010000093.1 GCF_938040115.1 uncultured Campylobacter sp.
TCTAGTTAAGCCTTCACTCATATCCATGGCGATCGTTCTTACGCGGTTATCGCCAAGGTGTGCGGCAACCTCTAGCACAAGTCTATTTTGCTTGCCCTCAACCTCGAAATTTACTTCGACGGCTTCGTTGATCTTGGGTAAATAATCCGTGAAATCGACGTCGACTACCGGACCCATTACCTGAGAAATGATACCTTTCATCCATACTCCTTAATTATTTCATTGATTCGACGCCACTGATGATCTCTATAAGCTCAGTGGTGATAGACTCTTGGCGAGCCTTGTTATACGATAGTTTTAGCTGTGCGACGCGCTCTTTGGCGTTATTAGTCGCATTATCCATCGCCTGCATTCTGGCGCTATGTTCGGCTGCAAGACTATCTACTAAAGCGTAATACATGCTATATTCGAAATACTTCGTAAGTAGTTCGTTTAAAATTTTACCGTCGTCGCTCGGCTCAAATTCCATCAAAGAATTCGTCTCGACTTCGACGAGTTTCGGCGGCTCGACCGGCACGATATCGTTTATACGAATTTGTTGAGAGATCATGTTATTGTAGCCGTTATGTACCAAAATAACCTTATCCGTCGTACCGCTTATGAAGTCGTCTATTGCGTCTTTTATGATATTTTGAGCTTTCTCATAAGTAGGAGACGAGCTTACGCCGACGTATTTTTCAAGCAAATTTATACCCTGGAAGCTAAAAAACTCTATACCTTTTTTACCTACCGCGCGGAGTCTTATCTTTACTTTTTTCGCCTTAAATTCGTTAATCATATTTCTAACGGTTTTAATAGTCTGAATATTAAAACCGCCGCAAAGCCCCTTGTCTGCGGTGACGAATATAATATCAACCTTCTCGATATTCTCCTTAACGTCGAAAAATTTACTCTCGGCATTTACAGAGCGATATTGGTTGATTTTATAGGCTATTTCAGATAAAACTTCATTGATCTTGAGCGCATAAACCCTAGAGTGACGAGCGGCTTCTTCAGCCTTGCGAAGTTTGGCTGTAGATACCAGCTTCATCGCACGCGTCGTCTTTTGGGTGTTTTGGACGCTCTTAATCTTTCGCTTTATATCTTTTAAATTTGACATATTCTAGCCTTAGTTAGCGGCAAACGTCGCTTTAAAGTCTTTTAGCGCCTTGTGCAAAAGCTCCTCGATTTCTTTGTCAAGTGCTTTTTTGGTTCGAATTTGCTCGAAAATTTCAGGATACTTCGCCTCAATGTAAGGATAAAGCTCAGCTTCAAATTTTGTAACGGCTACGGTCGGAATATCGTCTAGATAGCCTTTTGTACCAGCAAAGATGATAACGACTTGTTTCTCAACGGCGAGCGGGCTGTAAGGAGGCTGTTTTAGCACCTCAACCATCCTTTGACCGCGCTCAAGCTGTTTTCTCGAGCTCTCGTCAAGGTCGCTCGCAAACTGTGCAAACGCCTGAAGTTCGCGGTATTGTGCTAGATCAAGTCTTAACGTTCCCGAAACTTGCTTGGTTGCCTTTATCTGAGCTGCGCCGCCGACGCGAGAAACCGAAAGGCCGACGTTGATCGCAGGGCGGATACCTGAGTTAAATAGATCGGACTCAAGGAAAATTTGACCGTCGGTGATAGAAATAACGTTTGTCGGAATATACGCCGAAACGTCGCCAGCTTGCGTCTCGATAATAGGAAGAGCCGTTAGAGAACCTGCGCCTAGCTTATCATTTAGCTTAGATGCGCGCTCTAACAAGCGAGAGTGTAGATAGAAAACGTCGCCAGGATAAGCTTCGCGGCCCGGCGGTCTGCGAAGAATCAAGCTCATTTCGCGGTATGCGACGGCGTGTTTTGAAAGATCGTCATAGATGATTAGGGCGTGGCGAGAGTTGTCTCTGAAATATTCACCCATAGTTACGCCCGCATATGGAGCTAGGTATTGAAGCGCGGCAGCGTCGGAAGCGCCTGCATTTACGACGATGGTATACTCCATAGCACCGTACTCTTCGAGTTTTTTAACAACTTGCGCGACTGTTGATTGTTTTTGTCCGATCGCGACATAGATACAAATAACGTCTTGACCTTTTTGGTTGATGATGGTATCTATCGCGACGGTAGTTTTGCCTGTTTGGCGGTCGCCGATGATGAGCTCGCGTTGTCCGCGGCCGATCGGCACTAGCGCGTCGATAGCTTTGATACCAGTTTGAAGCGGCTCGTGAACGCTCTTTCTAGCCATGATGCCTTTTGCTTTTTCCTCGACGAATCTAGTCTCGCTAGCTTCGATCGGGCCTTTAGCATCTATCGGCTCACCGAGTGAATTTACGACGCGGCCTATCAAAGCATCGCCGACAGGAACGCGTAAAAGCTTAGCTAGGCGTTTTACGCTCGAACCCTCCTTAATACCGTCCGTTTTACCCAAAATAACGATACCGACACTGCTTTCCTCAAGGTTTAGAGCCATACCTTTTTCGCCGTTCTCAAACTCGACCATCTCGCCAGCCATAACGTTTTTTAGGCCGTAAACGTTAGCAACGCCGTCGGCTACGGATATAACTTTGCCCGTCTCGTTCACATCAACGTTAAGGCTGAAATTTTCAATCCTTTCCTTGATGATGGCGCTGATTTCATCTGCTTTTATTTTTGCACTCACGCTTTTTCTCCTTTATATTGCTTTTAATATGTATTCGCTCATTTGGGCTTTTAGCCTATCTACCGAAAAGCTAGCCTCCACGCCCAAATCGTCTAGTTCAATCTTGATACCGTTGTAGTCGCTTTTTACCGGCTCTAAAATGATTTTTGCGTTAAATCTCTTAGAAAAGCTGCTTTCAAGCTCTGAAATTTGAGCCTGACTGATCTGCGAGCCGCCGTAAATTTTGCCGTAAAAAACATTATCCATTTTTGATTTTTGCGCTAAAAGCTCTGAAACGATATTAGGCAAAATATCAAGTCTTTTATTTTCGCCCAGTAGTTTTATGAAATTTACAAATTTCTGATCCGCCTCACCGACTAAAGATAGGACAAAATCCGCCTTTTGGCTATTTTTTAAATTCGGCGAAACGATGATATTTTGAAATTTTTCATTTGCAAATGCGTTTGCGATCTCTTGTAGCTTGGCGGTAAAGCTATTAAACTCATCTTTGCTAAGGTCGCTAACTAGGGCTTTTACGTATTTTTTTGCGATAAGTTCTTTCATTAGCCGACCCTCTTAAGCATGATATTGATAAGCTCGCTTTGATCCATTTTCACACTGTCGCTTGAAAAAATTTCATTTAAAATTTCGCCCACGACGGACTTAACCATGCGTCTTTTTTCAAATTCTTTTTGGTCTTGGAAGCTTTTTTCTAAATTTGCGACCTCTTGTCTGGTTTCTTCTTTGATACGCTCAGAGATCAAAACAGCCTCTTTTCTAGCCGTTTCTACTAGGCTAGCCGCATTTGCTTTAGCCTCTTCTACGCGCCTTAGAGCGTCGTCTTTTTTGGCTTTTGAGTCCTTTAGCTTTTGCTCGATATTATCAAGTCTCGCCGCGATACCGGCGATTCTTCCTTTGTAGGCATTTTTGATAGGGTTCGCTATAAAATAATACAAAATCGCGGCAAAAACGATAAAGTTTATCGTCCTAGGCACGATGTCGTATCCGCCGTCCGCCATTAAAACAAAAGGACATAATAAAAGTAAAATTTTGCTTTTCATATTAAATCCTTGCGAGTTTTGCTTTTAAAGCAGCTTGAAGTTCAGGCAATTTTTGCTGCAAATCAGCTCTAAAATCGCTCTTTTGAGAGTTTAAATTTTGGATAAAAGCATCGTAATCAGCCTCCAAAACTCCGCGCTTTTCGCTGACTATCTTAGCGGCCGCGTCTTTTGCAGCATTGATAGCTTCCTGCTTGATCTTGCCGGCTTCGTTTCTTGCGGCAGCTATGAGCTGTTCTATCTGCGCTTCATACACGCCAAGATCGCTCGTATTTTTGCTAGCGCTCTCTTCGTCGTTTTTTATCGCATCGTTTCTAGCGTCTATAAATTTAAGTAGAGGCTTGTAAAGGATGGAATTTAAAACGGCGATAAGCCCTAGAAAAATAACTGCCGTTAGGACGACTAACGGCAAATTAATTTCCAACATCAAATCTCCTTAAAGTTTAATATTTTCTTAAGCATAACAAAACCGTGCTTATTTTACAAAAAAAAAGGATAAAACAAGCTAAATTTAAATAAATATTTTTATTTTATCTTGTTTATTAGCCTATCGATATCAGCTATGTCATCAAATTCGATAGTGATTTTTTTGCCTTTTATCTTAACCGGTACGTCAAATTTAGAAAAAACCTCTTTTAAATTTGTTAGTCTTTCAAGGTATCTCTCATCTAACTTAAGTGCGGCTTTAGGCAGCAACTTATTTTTTAGATTTTTTACCAAATTTTCCGTTTCGCGCACGCTAAGGCGCTGCCCGATGATAGTATCGACCGCTGTTTTTTCATCGTTTGGCTCAAGACCTACGATGACTTTGGCGTGTCCTTGCGTTAGTTTGCCTTCTTTTATATACTCCTGCGTCACGGCGCTAAGGCTCAAAAGCCGCATCGTATTTGTTATCTGAACCCTGCTTTTGTGAATGATGTTTGCAAGCCCGTCCTGCGTAATTTTGTATTCGTCTATAAGTTCTTTGTACGAATTGGCAAGCTCGATCGGATTTAAGTCTTCTCTTTGGATATTTTCTATGAGTGCTAGTTCGCGAAGGCTTTGGCTTTCGATGTCGGCAACTATGGCTTTTATCTTGCTTTCGCCTAGTAGCTTAGTCGCGCGAAATCTCCTCTCGCCCGCAATCAGCATATATCCGCCATCTTTTTCTATGACGATGATCGGCTGGATGAGCCCGTGCCTTTTGATACTTTCGCTAAGCTCCCTTAGCGCAGTTTCGTCGAAATTTTTACGCGGCTGATACGGGTTTTCTACAATCAGGTCTAGATCAATATCCTTTACTATATCGCTGTTGCCCTCGTTTAGCTCAGCTTTGTACGCAAGCTCTACATCACCCAAAATCGCTTCTAGTCCGCGCCCTAGTCCGCCTTTTTTAGCCATTCGTTATCCTAAAATACAGCATGCCAAATTTTGATACGCCACCGAGCCGGGTGATTTTATGTCGTATAAAATCACTGGCTTACCAAAGCTCGGGCTTTCGGCAAGCTTTACGTTTCGCGGCACTATTACGAATTCATCGCCCATATCCTTGTTTTTAAACAGTTTATTTTCAAAATGCTGCTTTAAATTTGCCACCGTTTCCTTGGCGAGGTTATTTTGCGAACTGTACATAGTCGGCAAAAATCCTTTGATATTTAGCTTCGGATTTATGGTTTTTTTGATGATTTTTACCGTATTTAAAATTTGCGCAAGCCCTTCCAATGCGTAAAATTCGCACTGTATCGGGATTATCACGCTATCGCTAGCACTTAGTGCGTTTACGGTGATACTGCCTAGCGCCGGAGGACTATCGATGATAATGAAATCATACTGCCCCTCGACCTCTTCGATCTTACTTTTTAGTATCTTTTGATAGTCTTTGTTTTGTTCGCTTAGTTCTTGCTCTATACCCACGAGACCGATGTTTGAAGGCGCTAGAAAAAGTGTCGGTATCTCGGTTTTTAGCACGATTTGCGAGAGTTTTTTACGGCCAGTGAGTACGTGATATATATTATATTCGTAGTCGTTTCTACTAAAACCCATTCCAGTCGTCGCATTTGCTTGTGGATCGATGTCGATGAGTAGGACCTTTTTTTCGGCTACCGCCAGCGATGCAGCCAAATTTACCGCCGTAGTCGTCTTTCCGACGCCACCTTTCTGGTTTGCGATAGTTATAATTTCACACATGAGAATTTTCCAATTTTTTTGTTTTTTAATTGATTGATTTTACAAAAAACTTACTTTGTCCAAGTTTAGTTTCGGCTTTAAAATTTCTGAAAGAATTTCGCGGCGCGTACCCACCGATATTTTGTAAAAATATTAAATTTTACGTCAAATTTAAGCAAATTTATCTGAGTGAAAAAACCCTTCGACCATTTATATCCAAAGAGCCGTCAGATAGGAGTTTTGTGTCTTTGAGCGCCACTTCTTCGCCCTCAACGTGCGTAATAAATTCTCTCGATTTTTCAAATTCGCTCTCAAATTTTTTAAAAATTTCCGCCCAAGACGGAGCCGTTTGCAGCTGCTTACAAAACTCTCCGACCACGGCGCTAGGACTCACGTCTATATCTAAAATTCCGGCGTTTTCGGGTGCGTTTTTTAGATTTATGCCCATGCCGCAAACGTAAATTTCACCGACTCTCGTCGTCAAGGTTCCGCCGATTTTTTTATCGCCGACGTAAAAGTCGTTCGGCCATTTTAGCCAGATTTTCGAGCCGCGAGCCGCGAGAACTTCGCGCATTATCACCGAAAAGTAAATCGACGCCGACTCGCCTTTTAGATCGCCGGGCAGCGCCGTTTCGCTCATGCAAAATGAAAAAAATAGATTGCCCTCTAGCCCGCTCCACGTGTTGTTTCTGCTACCGATACCTTGCGTCTGCTCTTTTGCCACGAGCGCAAAAGGCGGCTGTATTTCGCCGTTTCGCAGCCCTTCGACCAAAACTTTTTGCGTAGAGGGGACGCTATCTGCGAACTCTATTCTCAAATTTTATTCCTTTTAAATTTGCTGGTTCGTTTTAGATTGCGAGCGCATTCGCGTCGTTAAATTTACAAGGCAAACTTCGCTCGGCTCAAATTTACGACACTATATCGCCGATGCCAAAGCGCTTGCCGTTTAGATACGCGCTAGCGTCCACGGGCTTTTTGCCCGGCTCTTGCACGGTCTCTATACATAAAGCGCCCTCACCGCACGCGACATAAATGTAATATTTGCCGTCAAATATGATTTCGCCGGGTTTTCGGCGCTCATCCTCACGTCCGCAGAGATATTTTAAATCCAAAATTTTTAGCCCGCTAGATAGATAAATCCCCGGCCAGGGCGTTAGCGCGCGAAATTTATTATAAATTTGCCGTGCGCTTTCCTCAAAGCTAAAAAGCCCGTCAGATTTTGCTATTTTTTTGCAATGCGTGGCCTGCGCGTCGTCCTGCTTTAACGGCTTTAAATTTGCAAAATTTCGCAACACTCGCACTATCAGCTCGCCAGCTAGATCACCAAGCTCGTCAAACAGCTGCGCCGCCGTTTTATCCTCGCAAGGCGTGTAGGCAAAATCAAGCATATCGCCCGTGTCAAGCCCCGCATCCATCAGCATCGCCGTCACGCCCGTCTGCTTTTCGCCCGCCAAGATCGCGCTTTGGATCGGACTTGCGCCGCGGTATTTAGGTAGGATCGAAGCGTGCAGGTTTATGCAAGGCGCGATATCAAGGATAGCCTGCGGCAAAATTTTACCGTATGCCGCAATCACGATAAAATCAGGCTTTAACTCTTTTATCTGGGCTGCGACCGCCTCGTCTCTTAAAGTCGCAGGCTGAAAGATCGGTACGGCGGGCAGGTGCTTCTGCGCGTAAATTTTCACCTCGCTCGGAGTTAAAATTTGCTTCCTGCCGACGGGCTTATCAGGCTGCGTAAAGACGGCCTCGATCTCAAATTTCGCCTCCGTAAGCGCGCGTAAAATTTTAGCCGCATACTGGGGCGTTCCCATAAAAACTATATTCATTCTTTTCCTTTAAATTTAGCCGCATCACGGCACTAGCGATCACACGGGCGCTGGCAATGCGCGAAATAAATTTTACGCAGATCGCGAAGCAAACCTGATCCGCACTCGCCCGCGCGAAGTAAAATTTATACGCGTCGCATAAACCAAACCCAGCGCAAAAGGCAGCGTTATTGCCGTTTTTCGCGCTTATTTGACGGCAGATTGATTTTCATCTCCGCCTTGATCCTTCCACGGCCAAAAGGCGCAAGGATCTTCGGACCAATAAATCTTTGCAAAGTATTTCGCTCCCAGCTCATCAAGGCTAATCTAGCCGTCATGATTAGCGTCTAACCTCTTAAATTCTGGGCCTGAGCGCAGATTTAGCTCTACTCTCAGCCCAGACGGCACCTCGCTCGCCATCCACTCCTGCAAGCTCAGTGCGCCGCCATGATCCTTGTCGTTAAAGTCCATAAAATTCGGCACCGGATCGGCGGGATCGCAACCGTATGCGCCGAAGCATAAAAATACTAGAATAAAAATTTTATTCATTTCGCCTTCTTAAATTTTATCTTTTTGCGGCGTTTACGAGCGATAAAAATAAAATTCATCCGCATATACGGGCGCGCTTAAGGCCTGCATTCGCAAAAGCCCTCTGCGGCGCGGCTTTAGAGCAACCTACAGCTCCTTTTTAAGCAGCTCAAGCAGGTTAAATTTTAGCTCGTTTATATTTTGTCCCGTCGCCGAGGAGATCGGCATCACGAAAAACGGCTTAGCGGCGTCAAAC
>NZ_CALHXD010000094.1 GCF_938040115.1 uncultured Campylobacter sp.
TGCGCGCGCTCGAGCAGGCCCATCGGGGTGTATTGGCTCAGTATCCAGTAGAGCTCTAAAACCTCTTTGACGTCGCTTTGCACCCAAAATACGCTCTTTTGCGGATCGATACCCAGCGACAAAAACGCGCTCGCCGCCTCATAGGTGTTTTGTTTTAGCTTCCCTGCGTCGGCGACCGAGGTCATCGCGTGGTAGTTTGCGATAAACATAAACATCTCGCTTTGCCTTTGCGCCTCAACCATTTGTTTGATCGAGGCGAAGTAGTTGCCTAGGTGTAGTTTGCCGCTTGGTTGCAAACCCGTTAGTACTCTCATTTTTCTCTCTTTCTTATTGCTGCGCGTTGTCTTTTGAGTGTCTTTGAATGAGTTTGCAAAAATTTAGCTCGGCGGACTATATGTCCAGCCTCCGCTAAATTTTTACTGCACAGCATTCAAATCCATCTCAAAATACTTCCGCTTTAAATTTTACAATCTGCAAATTTAAAAATTTTTTATCTATCTTTTTTGTTCTAAATTTTGCAATTCATTAAATTTAGACTCAAATTTTTAACTCACTTAAAAATTCGACGTTTACCGTTTAAATTTCAGCGATACAAACCGCTCCGAATTTTCACGCCGATACGGCCAAACGCTTTCGCATTAAATTTAAACCGCTCAAATTTAAAAAAGAAATTTAAAGCCGCAAATTTAAAATTTACGCTCAAATTTCAACCGAAATTTTACTTAGTCCTTTTTCTTGATTTTAGTTGCGCCTCGATCTCTTTTGCGACTTGCCCCAGCTCTTTGCCTTCGACGTCGATTATGAGATCGGCGACCCTTTTATACATCTTTTTTCTCTCGTTAAAAAGCTTTTTAGCCGCGTTTAAATCCTTTAAAAGCGGGCGTTTGGCGTAGTGCATCTGCGCTTCGCCGCTCTCGTCGATTCGCTTTAAAATCGCCTCAAAACTTGATTTTAGATAGATGATTTTTCCGATTTTTTTAAGGCCTTTAACCTTTGCAAAGCCGCCGCCAGCCGCGATCACCGAGGATTTTACGTTTTTGGCTAGCTTTTTAGCGAGTTTTGCCTCGCATTTTCTAAAATACTCCTCGCCTTTTTTCTCGAAAATTTCTCGGACTTTTAAATTTTGCTCGCTTTCGATCAGCTCGTCGGTGTCTAAAAACAGCTTGCCCGTTTTTTTCGCGATATGCCTTGCTACCGTGCCTTTGCCGACACCCATAAAGCCGATGAAAACTAAATTTTTACTCACTTTTTCCCTCGTTTTCCTCGTCTGAGCCGCTGCGATTTTTCGGGATCAACACGATTGGAGTGCCTGATAGTTCGAATTTCTCGCGCAGTTTGTTTGTTAGGTAGCGTTTGTAGCTAAAGTGCAGGGCGCGCGGACGGTTCATCACGAGCGCGATCTTAGGCGGCGCGAAACCAAACTGCACCGCGTAGTAAATTTTCACGCTTTTGCCCTTTTCGCGCGGTATCGGGTGCGCTTTTACCGCCTCTTCGATAGCTTCGTTTAGCCTTGCGGTTTGGATTTTTTGCGTGTAGTTTTTATAAACTTCTAAAATCAGCGGGTAAATTTTATGCACTCTTTTGCCGCCCAGAGCCGAGACGCTGATGATCGGCGCGTAGGCTAGAAATTTAAATTTATCCCTGATCTCGCGGCTAAATTTATCAAAATCTTCCTCGCTTTTGTCCCATTTGTTTAGCACGATTATGACGCCGAGCTCAAATTTAGCCGCAAGACCCGCGATGCGCTCGTCAAGCTCGGTTAGCGGTTCGGAGCTATCAAGCACCAAAAGCGCGATGTCGGCGAGCTCTAGCGCAGACTCGGTGCGGTTTAGCGCGTATCTTTCGATGCCTTCTATCTTGCCGCGTTTTCTGATGCCCGCGGTATCGACGAACTCAAAAACCCTATCCTCATAGACGAAAGTCTCGTTTACCGGGTCTATCGTCGTGCCGGCTATGTCGCTCACGACCGCGCGGGACTCCTTTACGAGCGCGTTTAGTAGCGAGCTTTTGCCGACGTTTACGCGTCCAATGATACCTACTTGGATATTTTTGCGTTCGTAATCCTCGCGAGCCGAAATTTCCCTAACCACCTCGCCGTCGTCGCCGAAATTTTCTAAAAACTCGTCCAGATCCTCGCCCATGTCGGGCCTGATCTCGTCTTTTAGCTGCTTATAGATCCAGTCTGCTAGCTCGTCGATGCCCGCGTTGTGGCTGACTGAAATAGCAAAGCTCGTTTTTGCGCCGAAATTTGCAAACTCGTAGCTTCGCAGCTCGTCTTTTTTGCTATCGACTTTGTTGATTACGAGCGCGGTCGGTAAATTTAGCTTTAAAAGCGCGTAGTATAGGGCTTTGTCCTCGTCGCTAGGCATCATTTTGCCGTCGACCATAAAGATTATGGCGTCCGAGCTTCTAGCTTCGGCTAGGGTTTTTGCCTTGACGTTTTTAAAGAGCTCGCTACTATCGTCCAGTCCGCCGCTGTCGATCAAAACGCAGCTTCTGTCGTAAATTTCTATAATCGTTTTGTTCGTATCTCGCGTCGTACCGCTAACGTCGCTGGTGATGGCTATACGTCTGCCGGCTAGGCGGTTAAAGAGCGAGCTTTTGCCGACGTTTGGCTTGCCGACTAAAATTATCTTTTGCAAAATTTTCCCTTAAAAATCCCGTTATATTTATGGCGAAGTTCGCCGCGTTAAATCCCAATTATACAAATTTTTTGCTTACATTGTTTATAAATTTAAGCCGTTTTGCACTACAATATGACCAAATTTAAAGGAAAAATTTTGTTTCGTAGATACGTTTTGCACCATTTGGGCGCTTATTATATGATCATCGCGTGTATGTTTTTTGCTGCCGTGGGCGGCTTTGCGAAGGTTTTGAGCGAGCAGATGTCTAGCATCGAGGTCGTATTTTTTAGAAACGCCGTCGGTCTTGCTATCGTGCTTTATGCGATTTACAAAAGGCCGCCGACGCACCAAAAGGGCGGGCAGTTTTGGGTGCTGATGTTTCGCGGATTTATCGGTACGATCGCGCTTTTTGCTCTTTTTTACAACATCGCTCATATAAATTTGGGCGCGGCCTATACTTTTCAAAAAACCAGCCCCATTTTCACGGCGATTTTTGCGGCTATTTTTTTAAAAGAAGCGCTTAGCAAAAAGGGCTGGAGCGCGATATTTCTTGGCTTTATCGGGATACTTTTTATCATCCAGCCAAATTTAGGCATCAGCAAAACCGACTGGCTGGGGCTTTGGAGCGGTGTGGGGGCGGCGCTTGCGATGCTTAGCGTCAGAACTCTGCGAAAAAGCTACGATACGAGCGTCATCGTGCTTAGCTTTATGGCGTGGGGAACGGCTCTGCCGATGCTTTTGATGGGGGTTGCCGAGTGGGCCCGATTTGAGCCTCTGGATTTTTTGCTTTCGCCGTTTGTGGCGCCAAATTTTAAAGGCGTAATCCTCATCGTGCTGATGGGGCTTGCGGGCTATTTTTTCCAGCTTTATATGACGAAGGCGTATGCGGCGAGCAAAAAGGCGGGCTCTGTCGCCGCGATAAGCTACATGGATGTCGTATTTTCGCTAGTAGTGGGCTTTTTTATGGGCGATACGCTACCTAATGCGGCGGCGTTTTTTGGTATAATGCTGGTCGTTATCAGCGGAATAATCGTAGCAAGGGAGAGAT
>NZ_CALHXD010000095.1 GCF_938040115.1 uncultured Campylobacter sp.
CAAAAGATCGAGCGCGTTATCAACGTCATGCGCGCGCTTAGCAAGTATATGAGCAGCCTGTTTGAGGGCAAGATCGACGACGAGAAGCGCGTGGCCTCGGCCGTACATATCGCGGGCGATACGCACACCGAAAATCTCGTCAGCAACGACGACATCGAGGCTCTAATCGAAAGCTTGGGCAAAAAGTGAAAAAGCCCGAGCTTTTATCTCCCGCGGGAAATTTAACCAAGCTAAAAATAGCTCTAGAGTACGGCGCAGACGCAGTTTACGCATCGGTGGCGAGCTTTTCGCTTCGCACCCGTTCGGCTCGCGAATTTAACCTTGAAAGCTTTAAAGAAGCCATCGAATATACGCACGCAAAGGGCAAGAAATTTTACGCGACGGTAAACGCGTTTCCTTTTAATTCTCAAATCGAGCCGCTAAAACGCCACCTGCAAACTATTTCCGCGATGAAGCCCGATGCCTTTATCATCGCGACTCCGGGCGTCATGAGCCTGGCAAAAGAAATAGCCCCCGAGATTGAGATCCACCTCTCGACGCAGGCAAACGTCATGAATGCGCTTGACGCTAAAATCTACCACGAAATGGGCGCAAAACGCATCGTCGTGGCGCGCGAAATGAGCCTAAAAGACGTCGTGAAAATAAAAGAGCAAATCCCGACGCTAGATATCGAAATTTTCGTGCACGGCTCAATGTGTTTTGCGTATTCTGGGCGCTGTTTGGTTAGCGCGGTTCAAAGCGGCCGCCAATCAAACCGCGGCAGCTGCGCCAACGACTGCAGGTTTAAATACGAACTCTACGCCAAAAATCCCGAAAGCGGAACGCTGTTTCGCCTAGAAGAGGACGAAGAAGGCGGTACGCACGTGATGAACTCGAAGGATTTAAATTTATCCGCGCACATCAAAGATATCATCGAAAGCGGCGCGGTCGATAGCCTAAAAATCGAAGGCCGCACGAAAAGCGAATACTACGCCGCCTGCGCGACTAGAGCCTACCGCATGGCCGTAGATGACGCAGCGGCGGGCAAATTTGACGCGCAAATTTACGCGGGCGAACTAAATACTCTAAAAAATCGCGGCTTTACCGACGGCTACCTGGTAAATCGCCCGTTTGAAAAAACGGATACGCAAAATCACACCAGCAGTCTAGAAGAAGGCACTCATCAGGTAAACGCCATTAGCGAGGACGGCGAGTTTTTTAAATGCAAATATAAAATTTTCCCTGGCAACGAGTACGAGATCGTAGCTCCACTGGGCGCTCAGATAGATGAGTGCGAGAGCGAAATATCGCAAATTTTCGGTCGCGACGGCAAGAAATTTATCAAATTTAAAAAGCTCGTAACCAAAAAAGGCAAGGAAATAGCAGAAATCCACAGCGGCAACGAAAACGAAGTAAATTTGGGCGCGAAGTTGCCTAAATTTAGCTTTTTAAGAGAGGAAATAAAATGAAATTCGTATCTATAATAATGGGAAGCAAGAGCGACTACGACGTAGTTAGCGAGGCGGCGAAAACGCTTGAGAAATTTAACGTCCCTTACGAGCTGATCATCAGTTCCGCGCACAGAAGCCCGAAGCGAACGAGCGAATATGTCGCCGCGGCTGAGGAAAAGGGCGCACAGGTATTTATAGCAGCAGCCGGCATGGCGGCGCATCTAGCTGGTGCTATCGCGGCAAACACCACTCGCCCGGTGATCGGCATACCGATGGCAGGTTCGGCGCTTAGCGGAGTGGACGCCCTATACTCCACAGTGCAGATGCCAGGCGGCATGCCTGTGGGGACAGTCGCTATCGGCAAGGCCGGCGCGGTAAATGCAGCCTATCTGGCACTGCAAATTTTGGCTCTAAACGACCAAAATCTAGACGAAATGCTAAAAGCCGACCGAGCAGCCAAAGCCAAGCAAGTAGAGGAAGACTCGGCAAAGGTGGAAGTTTTACTCGCCTAAAGGAGCAAAGATGCAGACATACTTAAGCATAGACGAATTTTGCAAGCTCGTGCACCTAGAGCGCGAGGTGATCGAGGGGATGATAAACCGCGGCGTGCTAAATACGAAAGAAGAGGGCGGCGAAATCCTCATAGAGGCTAGCCAGGGCACGATGAGCGTGGTGCCTAGCGTCGTGGCCGTACCTGCGCCCCAGATCGGCGCGGATGGCTTTAGCTTCGTGGAAAAGACGATCGGTACGATACTGAATTTACACGAAAAGGTGCTTGATGCCAAAGACGAGACGCTAGAGACCCTGCGCAACGAAAATAAGTTTTTAAAAGAGGCGCTAATCTCGATGCAAGAGCTCTACGACGAGGATAGAAAAACGGTCGAGACGCTCACGAAGCAGCTAAAAAATTCGCAAGATGAAGTCGAGTTTTTAAAGCGAAAATACAAACTTATGTGGAACAAAGCGGTTGAAAATTTTAAAGGCGACAAGGAGTAGTGGTGGAAATTTTAGCAGTAGATGGTTTTAAAGTTTACGGACTAAGAACTCGCACCAAAAATGCCGACGAGATTAACGGCGACGGTAAAATCCCGGCTTTGTGGGCTAAATTTACAAAAGAATTTTATGACGGTAAAAGCGAAATTTACGGCGTTTATTGTAGTTACGAAAACGGTGCAAATGGGCTTTATGATTTATTTATCGGTACGAAGTCGCTTTGCTGCGGCGGCGAAATTTTAGAGATAAAAAGCGGCAAATACGCCGTTTTTAGCTTTCCAAACGAGCCGCAAAACGTAGCAAAATTCTGGGGAGAAATTTGGAAATATTTTGAAAACTCTGAGCTAAAAAGAGCCTACGAAACGGATTTTGAGCTTTACGGCGCTGACGAGATAAAAATTTATATCTCGGTTTTAGATTAGGAAAAAATGGACAATAAAAATAACGGATCGATCTTAGGCTTTATCGAAAAATTCGGCAACAAGCTGCCAAATCCCACCATGCTTTTCGTCTATCTTTCGGTTATTACGATTTTGCTGTCGTTTGTGCTGGAGAGACTGGGCGTTGGCGTCAGCTATCAGGCCATCAAGGACGGCCAGATCTCGCAGCTAAACGCAAACGTCGTAAATTTGCTCTCAGCTGATAGTATCAGGATCTTTGTTTCGTCCGTACTTAAAAACTTCACCGGTTTTTATCCGCTTGGCGTGGTTTTTGCGATCATTTTGGGTATCGGCGTGGCGGACAAGGCCGGGCTTTTATCGGCGCTAGTTAAAAAAATCGCCCTAAATTCGTCCAAAAAATGGGTAACGCCTATCGTGATCTTTTTGGGCGTGATGTCTAACGTCGCCTCCTCAGTCGGCTACGTCGTACTGATACCGCTCGGGGCTATTTTGTTTGCGGGCTTTGGACGCCATCCTATCGCTGGGCTAGCGGCGGCTTTTGCGGGCGTTAGCGGTGGCTGGTCGGCAAATCTGCTAATCGGCACGAACGATCCGATGTTTGCGGCGTTTTCTACCCAGGCGGCTAGCGTGCTAAATCCCGACTATGTCGTTTTGGCTACGGCAAATTGGTACTTTATGATCGCTTCTACCTTTTTGATCGTGATCGTGGGCTCGTTTGTAACCGATAGGATCGTCGAGCCTAGGCTGGGTAAATTTAGCTTTGAGGGCGCGTTAAATTTAAGCGAGCGCGACCAGATCAGCGCGGAGCAAAAACGCGGGCTAAAATTTGCACTCATCGCGACGGTTGTTTTCTCGGTCCTTTTGTTGGCGGCGCTTTTACCGTCAAATTCGCTCTTTGGCGCAAAAGAGGGCGAGAGCTTTACGAAGTCCGTTTTCATGCACTCTATCATCATTTTTATGATGCTATTTTTTATAGTAGCGGGCGCAGCATACGGCGCAGGAGCGGGGACGATAAAAAACAGCGGCGACGCGGTCAAATTTATGGAGCAAGCCGTCGCCGAGCTATCGGGATTTTTAGTTTTGATATTTTTCGCGGCTCAGTTTACATATCTCTTTAACGCCTCAAACATCGGGCTGGTGCTGTCGATAAAGGGCTCGGTTTTCTTAAAAGATATTGGACTAACGGGGCTTAGCCTCATTATCGTTTTTATAGTCGTGATAGCGTTTATAAATTTATTTATCGCCGTGGATTCGGCCAAATGGGCGATGATGGCGCCTATTTTCGTGCCTATGTTTATGAATCTAGGCCTCTCTCCCGAGCTAACGCAGGCCGCGTTTAGGATAGGCGACTCGACGACAAATATCATCACGCCTTTGATGCCGTTTTTCGTGCTGATAGTGGCGTTTATGCAGCGCTACGACAGGGGGCTGAAAATCGGCTCGGTAGTCTCGATAATGCTGCCTTATACGGTCGCGTTTTTACTCTCGTGGGCGGCGCTGATGTCGGTTTGGTACGCTTTTGACCTGCCTTTGGGGCCGGGCGCGGTTATACATTATCTAAAATAAAATTTTAAAAAGGAAGAAAAATGACGTTTTCAGAGATTATTTTGACGTTGCAAAACTACTGGCGCGAGCAGGGTTGCGTGATACTGCAACCATACGATATGCCTGCGGGCGCGGG
>NZ_CALHXD010000096.1 GCF_938040115.1 uncultured Campylobacter sp.
AGGCGGCGCGAGGGATAAAATTTACGCTCCCGGCGGCGTATTTATGCTACCCGTCGGCGACAGACGACTACAGTTTTTCCAGCGACTTCGCGACGAGGCGCACAGGTTTGCGATTACATTTCATCAAAAAACCAAGCGCAAGGAGGATCTGGGCGCTAGCAAGCTAGCAGACGCGGGCGTATCGGCGGGCAGTATCGCAAAGCTAGTTAAATTTTACGGTAGCTTTGAAGCGATAATGACCGCAACGAACGAGGAAATAGAAAAGGTGACGAATAGGAGCGTAGCAGCCAAGATCGAGCAGCTAAAAGAGAGAGAAATTTGAAGCTTATTTTGTAAAATTTGCCCTGAAATTTGAGCCAAATTTGACGTATTTGTTTTCGTTAAATTTGAAAGGGCAAATTTAACTCGCCGCTTTTGGGTAAATTTCGCCGCGGTTATTTGCGAATCAACCCGTCAAATTTGACGCAAAAAGCGATCAAATTTGCACGCTAAACGTAAAATTTACGCGGGCGATTACGTAGCGCAAATTTAAATTCCGCGCCGCCGCCAAGGTCTGCTTCGGCAAATTTAGCGTTTTGCCGCTTTTTCTATCGCTTCCGAGGCTTCGCAGCCCTCATTCCAGCCGTAGACGCACGCCTTTTGCAGATAGTTTTTTGCGCTAGTTACGTCTTTTTCGCCAAGCATTGCGTTGTAGTAAAGTACGCCAAGATTAAAGCACGACATCCCGTCCTTTGCTTCGCAGGCTTTGCGCCAGATTTCGCCCGCTTTTTGCGCGTCTTTTTTGACGCCGAGTCCCTGCTCATAAAGCGAGCCTAAATTTGCACAACCCAGCAGATAGCCGCTATCGCAGGCTTTTTTATAGAGCTCGGCGGCCTTTGGTTCGTTCTTTTTAACCCCTTCGCCTTTGCGGTAGGCGACGCCCAAATTTACGCAGGCTCGCACGTACTCCCCGTCGCACGCCTTTTTAAACAGCGCGAACGCCTTTTCGTAGTTTTTGTCCAGGTCGCACTCCTCAAGCTTGATGCCGATGTAGGCAAGACCTAAATTATCGCAACTCTCAAAGTCGCCTGCGTCGCAACCTCTTTGCAGTCCGCTCGTATCGCATTTTGCAGCATTTAAATAAACCGCCGTAAAAGCGGCTAAAAATATAAATTTATTCATCTTGTATTTTAACGTCAAATTTGACGAGCCGTTTTGTAACTAGCGCAAATTTAAGCCCGAGCAACTGAGCAAATTTGACGAAAGATTACGCCCGTCAAAAGGCAAATTTGACCTAGATTTACGCCTTTTTGCTCTTTTTCTTGCCTTTGCTATCGGCCTCTTCGCCTTTAAACCACCCTTTTATCTTGTCCAAGATTCCTTCGTCTTCTTCCTCGTCGTAGCTCGCCTTGCCCGCCTTGATACCAAAGCTCTCTTGCAGCTGATTTAGTAGAGAGATTTGCTCGTCCGTTAGCTCTTTTGGCGTTTTTATGGAGATTTGAGCTACGAGCCTGCCGTATCTTTTGCTGTTTACGTTTTTCACGCCAAGCCCGTCAAATACGAACTGCTGCTTATCTTTTGCGCCGACTGGCAGTTTTAGCTCGGTCGTGCCTTTTAGCGTCGGGATCGTGATCGTCTCGCCTAAAATCGCCTGCGTGAAAAATACCGGAATCTCAATATAAACGTCGCTTTCATGGCGCACGAAATGCTCGTCGGCTTCAACCTCGATATGCACGTACAGATCGCCCCTGGCGCCAGTTGAGGAGACGTTGCCTTTTTCGCTCACGCGCATTCGCATGCCGTCGTCGATGCCCTCGGGGATATTTACTTTGACGCTTTGGCGTTCCTCTTTAAAGCCGCTACCGCCGCAATCAGAGCATCTATCTTTGACCGTTTCGCCCGTGCCGTTACAGTACGGACACTCCTGCACGAAGCTCATAAAGCCCCTTTGCTGCGATATCCGCCCCCTGCCCTCGCAGTGCGGACATACGTGCGTTTTGCCGTCTTTCGAGCCACTGCCTTTGCAGGTTTGGCACGGCTTTTTGATCGTAAATTCTATCTCTTTTTCGGCACCGAACACCGCTTCGTTAAATTTGATCCTAAGAGCTATCTCTAAATCAAGCGGATATTTGTCGCTGCTTCTTTTGCGGCTGCTTGCGCCTGAGCTAAATCCGCCGCCAAAAAACGAGTTAAAGATATCTCCCAAATCAAAATCCGCGCTAAATCCGCTAGAGCTAAAGCCGCCTCTGCCCTCAAGCCCGGCTTTGCCGTATCTATCGTATATAGCGCGCTTTTCCTCGTCGCCTAGCACTTGATAGGCTTCGTTTACCTTTTTAAAATTTTCTTCCGCTTCTTTGTCGCCTTGATTGCGGTCGGGATGGTACTTTAGCGCTAGTTTTCTAAATGCTTTTTTTATGGTTTCAGAGTCGCTATTTTTGCTGATTTCTAAAATTTCGTAGTAGTCTATTTCCACAAAATCTCCTAAAATTTTTAAATTTAAAGGGCGATTTTATCTTATTATTTATAAAAATTCAAAGCGGGGGAGAATTTTAAACGAGGATAGTAAATTCGGAAAAAAAATTTAACATTTTTTGGTTATAATCATTTTCGTTAAATCTATTTGAAAGGCTTAAAATGATTAATGTTTTAATGATTGAAGACGATCCGGAATTCGCGCAAATCCTATCCGAGTACTTGAGCGATTTTAATATAAAAGTAACAAATTTCGAAGATCCTTATTTGGGACTAAGCGCCGGAGTAAAAAATTTCGACCTGCTTATCCTAGACCTTACACTACCTGGCATGGACGGCCTAGAAGTGTGCAAAGAGATCCGCAGTAAATACAACATCCCTATCATCATCTCTTCTGCTCGCAGCGACATCAGCGACAAGGTCGTGGGCCTGCAGCTAGGCGCGGATGACTATCTACCAAAACCGTACGATCCAAAGGAAATGTACGCGCGCATAATGAGCCTAATCCGCCGCTACAAAAAGACCAACGAAGTGCAAGAAGAGGTCGTAGATACGCTATTTAGGATAGACGAGCGCAGACACGAAATCTACTACAACAACGAAAGCCTAACGCTAACGCCGGCCGAATATGAGATATTAAGCTATCTTATCAAACAGCACAGCTTTTCAGTCTCTCGCGAGCAGCTGGTTTATAACTGCAAAAGCCTAAAAGACAAGGACTCAAAGAGCCTAGACGTCATCATCGGCAGACTAAGAACCAAGATCGGCGACAGCTCAAAAGCGCCTAAACATATATTTTCGGTACGCGGAATAGGCTATAAACTCATAGGATGAGATACTCCTTAACCACGAAGATTTCGGTAGTTTTCGCACTAGCGTTTTCGCTTGTTTGTATCTTATTCTACACGTTTGCGAGCATACAGCTAGATAACGCGCTAGAAAAGATAAAAAACAAGCAGCTAAACGCGATAAACTACCTCATCGCCTCATACGAAAAGTCAAATCCGCCTAGCGATTTGACTAATTATTTTAGAAATTTCGGACTAACCTACGTCAAAAGCGACAAAACCGTCGCAAACGTCATAAGCACGGGCAAGACGGTCTTTGCCAAGCAAACGCAGCTGGGACTATTTCAGTCGTTACTTTTTCAGGATAGTTTGTATCTGCAGATCAAAAATCCTTCGTTTCAAATTTTACTCGAAAGTGACGATACGAAAAACATAAATGACCCGATTTGGGTGGGCTTTATACTCACGACGGCGCTTCTTGTATCGCTCTACGTTTCGGTGATGAAGTCGCTGATGCCGCTTAAAAAACTAAGCTCTGATATCAGGAAATTTGGCGCCGGAAATATGGACGTAAATATCGCAAAACCCGACTCCGACGACGAGATAGCCAAGGTAGCGATAGAATTTGACGCTGCAGCTAGCAAGATCAGGGAGCTTTTGCGCTCTAGGCAGCTGTTTTTACGTACGATCATGCACGAGCTAAAAACGCCGATCGGCAAGGGTCGCATAGTCTCAGAGATGGTGCAAAACCCTACGCACAAAACGCGCTTGATAGCGATATTTGAGCGTCTAGATATACTCATAAACGAGTTTGGCAAGATTGAGCAGCTGCTATCCAAAAACTACGCGCTAAACTATCAGGAGTCGTACTTTTCAAACGTCCTTGACCAGGCGCGCGACATGCTGATGCTCGATAAATTTGAAGAAAAAGTGAGCGTAGATATCCGCCGAGATATCTTGCTACGCGTGGATTTCGGACTCTTTTCGCTCGCGATCAAAAACCTCATAGATAACGCCCTAAAATACGCCGACGACAAAAAGGCGCAGGTCATCTGTGACGCAGACGGCATAGTCGTGAGAAATCTAGGTCAACCGCTGCAAAATCCTATCGAGTACTACATGCAAGCCTTTATCCGCGAAAAGGGCAGCAAAAGTAGCGGCATGGGGCTAGGACTTTACATCATCGACCACATCTGCCGCATGCACAAATTTAGCCTAAAATACTCTTACGAGGATGGCTTCCACTCATTTAAAATTTGCACCAATCCAAAGGAAAGCGTTGAAAAAAGGGCTTGAGAAATTTAACGAGCTCGTGACGGCCTTTGAGCGGCTACCGGGCGTGGGCAAAAAGTCCGCCCAGCGCTACGCCTATCACGTCTGCCTAAAGGATAGCTTCGGCGGGCTAAAGCTCGCTCAAAGCATCGAGGACGCCGTGAGATTTACGGGCAAATGTCAAATTTGCGGCGGGCTTAGCGAGGACGAGATTTGCGACATTTGCAGCGACGAAACGCGAGATAAGGAGCTACTGGCGGTCGTAGAAAGTCCAAAGGATATCCTGGTTTTCGAGCAAAGCGCGATCTACCGCGGTCGCTACTTTGTGCTTGAGGAGATAACGCCGGAGCAAACCGAGAAACTGCGCGAGGTTATCCGCCAAAACGGCGTAACCGAGATTATTTTTGCGCTAACGCCGGGGCTTAGCAGCGACGCGGTGATGGTTTTTATCGAGGATAAGCTAAGCGATTTGGGCGTCAAATTTAGCAAGATAGCCCAAGGTGTACCAACAGGCGTAAATCTCGAAAATATCGACCTTCTATCGCTTATGAAAGCGCTTGATAGCAGAACTGAGCTGTAAATTTAAGTCGGGTGCGCAAAATTTTTTATCAATTTAACGCTACCTTTTTAAATTCGCTCAAATCCAAATTTAAGATTTGGCAAGCAAATTTCAATCGCATTTCAAACAGATAGACATCCTCAAATTTAACCCGCTGCCAAAGCTACTCAAATTTAGTACGTAGCCCCAAAATCAAATTTTACAAGCGCAACAAAGAATAAAAAGAAAATTTAAAAATAGAAATTTACGACCCGAAGGCCGTAAATTTAAGCCGCCCGAAACGAGCGACGAGAAGTTATTTCGTAGTTTTTTGGATATACGAGAACTCGGAAATTTTCGTCCACTCACGAGCTTTAGCTAAAAACGCTCTTTGAGAGTCCAAAATCTCTTTAAACAGCGGATCTTTCGCCGCCTCTTCGTCTAGGATCTCGTCGCTTGCTTTTCTAAGCGCGTCCATAACGTCTTGCGGGAACGAGCGAACCTCGATATCGGGATACTCGGCTTTCATCTTCGCCCAGTATTCGGCGTTATCAAAGAACGAGCGCGTATTTAGCATGCTAGCTACCTCGTTAGCCGCAGCCTCGATCACGGCCTGAAGGTCGGCAGGCAACTTCTCGTAGGTCTTTTTATTTACAAAAAACTGAGTCTGGCCGCTCGGCTCTTGCCAGCCCGTGTAGTAGTATTTAGCGATCTTGTGAAAGCCAAGACCCATATCAAACGCAGGGCTAACCCACTCGACCGAGTCTATCGTACCCATCTCTAGCGCCATGTATAGCTCGCCGGTCGGGATCGTGTTTATCGTCGCTCCCACGCGCGCCATAACCTCGCCGCCAAAGCCAGGGATCCTGATCTTTAGGCCTTTTAGATCATCTACGCTTTTGATCTCTTTTTTAAACCAACCGCCCATTTGAGTGCCTGTGTCGCCAGCGTTAAACACTTTGATGTTGTATTTATCATAAACTTTCTCCTCTAGCTGCTTGCCGCCGCCAAACTCATACCATGCGCGTAGCTCGCTAGCAGTCATACCGAAAGGTACGGCTGTAAAAAACATAGTGTTTGAATCCTTGCCCTTGTAGTAGTATGATGCAGTGTAGCCGATATCGTACTGACCGCCCTTAACGAAGTCTAGGATACCAAACGGCGCCTTGTGCTTAGACGGATAGTCTATCCTCACCTCTAGCCTGCCGTCGCTTAGCGTCTCGACTACGCGTTTAAATTCTTTCGCTGCGTCGCCCAAAACCGGAGTCGTGCCCTCCCAGGTGCTGGCTAGCTTTAGCTTATAGGTTTTGTCCGCTGCGTTCGCGCTTAGCGCTAAACCGAAAGCAGCCAAAACCGCTAAAAACTTTTTCATTTTTGCTCCTTAAAATAAATTGGCCGATTATACTTATTTTTTTTAAAAATTTGGTAAAATTGCGCAAAAAAGGGGCATCCATGAATAAAAAAACCAAAATCCTAGCCACGGTCGGACCGGCCAGCGAATCCATAGAGGTTATGGAGCAATTAGTTTTAGCCGGAGTCAATGCTTTTAGGCTAAATTTCAGCCACGGCACGCACGAATACCATAAATCAAATATCGATAAAATCAGGCAAGTAGAGGCGAAGCTCGGGCGGAAAATAGGCATATTTCAGGATATCTGCGGCCCAAAAATAAGAGTCGGCAAACTAGACAGAAGCGAATTTAAACTAAAAATCGGCGATACGCTAATCTTCGTAAAAGATGAAATAATCGGCGAGCAAATAGACGAAAATCACTATAAGCTTTGCATAAACCAGCCTCAAATTTTAGCCGCTCTAAAAACGGGCGAGTACATATACCTATGCGACGGACAAATCCGAGCCAAAATCACGGAAGCAAGCGCCCAAAAAGTAGAAGCCGTGGTGGAAAACGACGGGATACTCCGATCGAATAAAGGCGTAAATTTCCCAAACACCAAGCTTAATATCGAAGTTATCACGCCTAAAGATTTAAAAGATTTAGAATTTGGCGCAAAAAACGGTGTGCACTTCGTCGCGATCTCTTTCGTACAAAACGCAAACGACATAAGAAAAGCTAGAGAAATCCTAAAAGGCTTTGGCTCCAAAGCTCAAATTTACGCCAAAATAGAAAAATTTGACGCAGTAGAAAATATCGACGAGATCATCGAGGTCAGTGACGGCGTGATGGTCGCTCGCGGAGATCTAGGTATCGAGGTGCCCTACTACAAGGTGCCGACGATCCAAAAACTCATCATCAAAAAAGCAAACGAAGCGGTTAAGCCAGTCATCACGGCTACACAGATGATGCTAAGCATGGCCGAGCACGAAACGGCAACTAGAGCCGAGATCAGCGACGTAGCAAATGCCGTACTAGACGGAACTGATGTAGTCATGCTAAGCGAAGAAAGCGCGGTCGGCATCAACCCCGCAGCCGTCGTAGAAGCAATGAGCAATACTATAATCCAAACGCAGCAAATTTATCCTTTTAACAAATTTGATTTTGACCGCTACGACGATACGGACATGATGGCGTCTAGCACCGCAAGGCTCGCCTCCGCGCTAAAAGTTGACGGCATAATCGCGCTAACCTCATCGGGCGGCTCGGCAGCAAAACTAGCCAGATACCGTACGGATATAGATATCATCGCCATAACGCACAACGAGCAGGCCGCGTATAGGCTGACTCTTTGCTGGGGCATAACGGCGGCATTCGTGATAGAAAAAGAAGAAAGACTGCACACGCTCATGGCTAAATCAATCAAAGCCGCAGTCGAAAAAGGCTACATAAAAGACGACAAAAGCTACATCATGACCGCTGGCTATCCGACGGGAGTGGCGGGTAGCTCAGACTTGATCAGAATTTTAAGAAAAGCTCAGATAGATTATTATCTAGAAGAAGCCGATAAATAGAGGGCTTTTCGCATCGAGGCCTCGATTTTGGCCTCGTCAAGCGAGCCCTCAAAAAATAAATTTAACGCTAAAACCGCCTGAAAAAGTAGCATCTCTGAGCCGTCTTTATGCGCGAGCCCGCTAGCGGCGGCTAAATTTAAAAAAGGCGTTTTTTTGCCGTAAATCACGTCAAAGGCAAATTTGGCTTCACTAAAAATCGGACGCAAAATCTCGATCGGCGCGGGCAAATTTTCATCTTTTAGTCCTGCCGAGGTCGTATTTACGACGAGATCAAATTTGCCGCAATTAAATTTGCCAAAATTCGCCCAGCTAAATTTTTCAAATTCAGCAAAATTTGCCAGCCTCTCCTCGCTTCTATTTAGCACGCAAACTCGCACGCCGCGGCTTTTTAGCGCATATGCGACCGCTCTAGCCGTTCCGCCGGCACCCAAAATGAGAGCTGAATTTATATGTCCAAAACTCTCTATCGTTCGTAAAAACCCGGGCGCGTCGGTATTGTAACCGTAAATTTTATCGCCGCGAGCTACGAGAGTATTTACGGAGCCGATTTTAGCAGCCGTTTCGTCTGGAGCGTCGCACTGCGCGAGCGCGGCTTCTTTGTGAGGTACTGTGACGTTTGCGCCGCTTAGTTTTAGTTCTTTAAATCTAGAGATGAGTTGCGAGCCGTCCGCTAACTCGTATCGAGTATAGAGGGCTTCGCGAGATAGACCAAGCTCGCCGAGAGCTAGGTTGTGTAGTCTCGGCGAAACGGAGTGGGATATAGGGTTGCCAAAAACGGCAAAAACCATCATTTTATATTTACGATAAAGGCGTTTGGAGCGGCACTTTGCTTGATTTTAGCAAGCTCGCTTTTTAACTGCTCGCCGCTATAAGGGCCGACTAGAACCTTGATGATTTCATTGCCGTTTACATTCGTCCTGTATAGCTTATAGGCGTATCCTGCGGCTTTTAGTTTGCCAAGCTCAGGCGCTTTTTCATTAAAGTGTTTAACGGCGAAAACTTGCACGTAACTACCGCTGTGAGTATCGCCGCCGCTAGCTGCAGGAGCTTGTTTAGCCGGCTTTTGTTTTGCTTGTTTTTCTTTAGCTGCATCGTTTTTAGGCTGTTTTACAGGTTTTTCTTGTTTAGGCTCTTTTTGTTTTACTACGTTTACGTGTTGCTTAGGCTCGGCTTTTGGTTCGCCTGGCTGAGCGCTTGGAGCGTCATTTTGCTTTAAAGCACCTTGTATAGTAGAAGACTCGGTCGGCGTAGGAGCTGTCGCGCCTGCATCTTGCTGCCTTTTATCCTCTTTTTCCTTAAGCGCTTTTACCATATCCTCAAAGCTATCTTGGCCTTTGTTTTCAGGCACGATAGGCACCTGCTCAAAGGCGGGATTTGGCTGCTGCGCCTGAGGCTCGGACGGAGGAGGCGGTGGAGCGACTGGCGAGACGTTAGCTTGTGCTACTTGCGGCGCAGGCTCGTTAGGCGGCGTAGCAGGCACGCTCACTTGCTGAGGGATACTTCGCGTATTATCTGGCTCAGGCGGCAAAACCAGCCTAGAATCAGTTTGTGCAATCTGATCGTTAGTTTCGGAGGAATTTAAAAATTTCATCACGATGAGAACAGCTAAAAAGATGATGACAAAAACTGCGACGAGGATGAGTATCCTCTTAACGCTTTTGCTCTTTTTATCCTCGTTATTATCAAGCATGATGTCTCTTAGCTCGTTATATTCCATTTTCACTCCTTACATATGTTTTGACCAGCTTGCGCCGCGCTCTTTTTGATAAACTTTGTACGGCAACGTCAAGATATTAAATTCTTTCGGTAACTCCATCGTCGGAAACACTCTCCACTCTTTAACCAAACGCGAACTAAGCAACATAGATAGTTTATTCGCTATCTGATAGCCCTCATTTAGCGTCGTGTGCCCTTTGTGTATATAAAGGTGCAAGTGTCCCGGTGTCTTGCTCTCGTAGGCGGTAAAATTTATAAATCCCTCCTCGCGGAGCAAAAGCTGAGCTCGGTGCCAAAAGCGCTCAGGCATCCTACCGTTGTAGTCAAAGACGATATTTTCTACCTTGTCGCCAGGCAGTATCAGCGAGT
>NZ_CALHXD010000097.1 GCF_938040115.1 uncultured Campylobacter sp.
ATCTTAACATTCTAGCTTCTCCTTAAAAAATTTTTTATCGTAATATCTTTTATATACTCCCGCCACGTCTTTAAAGATCGTTGCTATTTCCTTCATTTGCGTAGCGGACCTTAGCTCTCTTAGCGCCTTAACCAAAACATTGTTTAGCTCAACTAGCTTGATGATTATCTCTTGTTGCTCTGTATCAAATTTACAATAATCTCTTACCTTTTGTTCTGCGGTATCAATCTTAGAAATGTTATTTTCTATCATGCGCTCCAATGCATAATCTATCATTAAATTTAGATCGCACAAAATCTGCAGATCCTCTTTGGAGTCTATAAAAATATAGAAAAATTTGCTGAAATTTTTGGCATCGGGAGCTTTAAATCTCAAGACCTTTTCGCCGCTAATAGACGAATAAGCAGATTTTAGATCCGGCAAATTTTCTACGCTTGATAGTTTTTTCTGCAAACTTTTCAATGACACAAAAAGACGGTTAATCGTTTCATTAAATTTATGACTTTTTTCCACTACTCTAGCTTCTAAAAAATCATCATCATTCATGCCTACGGGATAGACTAAGGCCGATTCCCATTTTGTATTCGAGTCGTACTGTTTTGTATTGTTTTGATTTTTGTTCTTTGCAGATATATGAAAATCATATTTACTGAGGTATCTTCTTAGCGTGTACCCAGCAGTCACTAACGCTACTCCGCCTACAATGTATTTTATCATTTTCGCTCCTTTAGTTTTAAATAATGATGGAAATTTAACATAAGAGAATGACAGGTTGAGTCATAGAAAACATATTTTTATAGTACCCGTATCAATGCTTTCTTAAAAACACATATACCATAGAAAACTTGCATATTGATGCCATTATAAAATCAATTTTCTAATACAAGCGCCTTTTTATAAATGGCATTAAAATTTCAATATCACTCAAAATCTAGTTTTATTTTTTTGGAAAAACAATGATTCTTTGATAAAAAATAGTTTCATTTTTTGGGAAAAATTTTATGGTTCTGATAAAAAATAGTTTTATTTTTTGGGAAAATTCAGTGGCAAATAAGGGTAAAAAAAGTATATTTTTGAAAAAATAAATTACAGGGGAGTATTATGGCAAAAGAAATCGTTGACCTAGAAAAAGTTCGCTCCACAAGCGCGAGGCTTTACAATAGGACGCAAGAGATCGTCGATAGCCAAACTGGTGAAGTAAAGACGATAGTTACGAGTTTTTTGCAAAAAGAACAAACAAAAGATGCCTTTATTAAAGTTTTTGTAGAAAATTTGGATTTTTTAGTTGAAAATCTTTCAAACAACGCCAGAACCGTATTTTTAGTAATGATAAAAAACGTAAATTATAAAAATATTTTTAAATACGATAGCGATTTCGTTAAATATTTTGAAGAGCGTAAAATTTTAGCCAAATCAAGCGTGTATCGCGCTCTAAAAGAGCTTGAGGATAAACAAGCTATTTTTAAAATCAGCGAAAACGACAAAGATAAATTTGATATAATCGGCAAAAACTCTTTTATGTTAAATCCGCAAATCGTCGGTAAGGGCTCGATAAAGGATCTAAAGCAATTAAGGCAAACAACCGTTAAAACATTTAACTTTGAAACACTGGAAATGACAAAGGAAATTTTAACAGATGCGGCTTATGAGGGCTTTGATAAAGTTTTGGCAGCGCCAGATAGCTTTCAGGTAGATAGCGTCAAGCAGATTCAACATTCAGCCAACAAAAGCGAAACTGAGATTGTGATTTCAAAAAAACATGAAGAAGAAGATGAGATTATTGAAGTGGCTGCGCAAACCGATAATTCGCAACAATCAACGCAAAGCGCACAAGAAAATACTACTCCTAGCGGAATAGAGAGCGACATAGCCGACATCATGAAATTTGTCGGGGCATTTAAAGGTGATTTTAAAGGCGATTCAAAATCATTAAGAGCAGAAAAAGCAGACGAATTAAATCAAAAGGCAGAACAATGAAAGTATTTTTTGACCTAAATATCATCATAGATATTATCGATACAGATAGGATAAATAACAAAAAGGCCGTTGCTTTGATGCAAAATCTAATGCGAAAACAAGATACTATCGTCATTAGCGAAGATAGTATTAGCACGCTTTATTATAATTTGCGCCATTCTCAACAAAAGCAACTTATACTTCTAAATTTCTTAGAAGTCATTACTCAAAAATGGTGCGTATCTCCGTTTGGAATAGAAGGTATAAAAAAGGCCATTAAGTATTCTAAAAACTCAAACTCTGATCTTGAAAATGCGCTACAATACTTTTGTGCAGACAAAGAAGGCTGCGAAGTAATATATACTAGCGATAAAAACTTTCCTAAAATCGCTATAGCAATCAAAGATTATGATGAAAATTAAAATTGTGGGAAAAATTTTACCAGCAGAGATAAATTTTTCCCAGAGAGAAAACCATTTTTCCCATACCTGGGAAAATGCAAAATGTGCTCTAGAAACGATTCTACAGTGGCTGGAGACTATTTTTTTTATATAAATTCCCTTCTTTATCTATTCTTTTTTTAGAGTTTGCCTTTAAATAGGTAAATCAAAAGTTAATAACTTTTGAACTTTTATTGTTGTGCACATATTTTTTTCATTCTGAAAAAAATAGCACAAAAATACAACTCCAAAAAATAAAAATCTCTACCTATGTTTTTGTTAATAATTTATTAAATTTTTGTGTCTTATGTTGATAGCATTGGAATATTAAAAAGCGAGTTTTTATTTTAAATTAAATTTCTAGGCGACGTTAAAGTTTTTATTGGGTTGTCAATTCTATAGATAAAAATTTCTTTTTTTGGGAATATTTATATTGATATGGAAAAAAATTGTTTTTTTCTCTGGGAAAAAATGTTTTTATTTCAAAATTTGGATAGTATTTTATTTTTTATAAGATAAATTGATTTATTTTTTGGGATATTATTATTTTTTGAAATGTTATAGTTTTAAGAAATATCAGCTGTAATAATGTGTGGTTCTGATGCAATATAGATGTTTTTTAAATTTATGGTATAATCTTTTAGACGCGTAAAAGAATTAGCGTCTGTCTAATAACCACGATCTAGCTCGTTACGATACGCCGCCTTTACCTCAAAGCTCATGCCTTTTAGCCTTGCCGCATCGCCCGTGCCTGCTAGCTCCTCTAGCGCGCTTTGCTTTACGGGGATATTATCTATCTGCGATTTTGCGTATGCGTCTACTCTTAGGCTTCCATCCTCTGCAATATCGACGAAAAATCTCTTTTTATCCCCGTCTTTGCCGATCTTGTCAAAGTAAATTTTGCTTTCATTGATTACTTTAAAGTCCGCGTTTTTGATATCGTTTTTTAGGACGGCTAGCTGTTTATCGCTTAGATTTACGCTTTTGCCGAGCTCTTGGGTAGTTATCTCTTTCGTATCAAATTTACTTATCAACCCGTCTTTAAAATTTGAGTCGTTAAAACTCTCTTTTCTCATCGCCGCTATACTCTCATCTAGCTCACGCTCGACATTTGGATGCTTTGCTATGATATCTTCAGGCTTAGGTAGATTGCTTGCGGCATCGTCTAAATTTTGTGGTATAATAGTCTCATGCCCGGTTTCGGAAGAAAAATTCTCTCCGATAGCTTTTTTGCTCCGAGCGGAGTTGATCCCCTCGCTCGGTCGGGCTTTTAAAGACTTATCATACGAACTAACGATCCAATACGGCGTTTCTTTGCCTAGCCAATTATCCTTAAGCCCCACGATTTCATCGCCTAGCTTGATGTTTGGCCTACCTTTTTCGTCAAAATAAAATTTTCCGTCCCGTATTATCTCGTCAAGCCTATCCATGACTTCAGGGTGGAACCTTTTTATTTTGGCTAGCCCCCAACCGTCGCTTCTACCGGTCCCGGCTTCGCCCCACGGCAAAGTTATATCCCCCAAGTCGTCACGGTAAAACGCCCCCGCGACTTGCCCCTGCTCTTCGGCTAACAATTTCTGCACGGCTCCTTTGCCGTTATGATAAAACTCGGCATAGTTTTCGCCGAATTCTTTAATAGGCGTTATGCCGTTTATTTTTTCTATCTCGCCTCTTATTTTCTTTATGCCTTTGTCGGAAAAACTTTTTGCGGTATTGGTTAGATTTTCATAAAGCTTTGGAGCGACTTTTCTTAATGCTACGGCCGCAGCCTTACTCCCCGCAAGCCCCGTCAAAAACCCCGCAGCGAATCTCTCAGGGCTAAAATTTCCGTCCTCGTCGATAGAATTTAGCGTGCCGGCGACTAGGCCGCTGCCTAGATGAACATTTGAGTTTGCCGCATGAAATTTTAAATTTTGCTCTCTTGTGGCCGGAATGGTCTTATTCTTGAGTATCTCATTTAGCTCCTTATGTGCGCCATTTAATATTTCATGATATTGGGGCTTTAGCGGACTTATTTTGGGCATTACGTCCTTCATTGATGGAAAATCAAATTCTCGCCCATACTTAAATCTATCCCTTATCATAACTCCCATAAACTCGTTTTTAGTTTCCGCTTCTTTTAGGTTATATTTTTTAATAACAGCATTTAACTTATCGAGCCAACCCTCTTTGCCAAGATTGTTTTCGTTGATAAAATTTAGCTTTGCATTTATAGCATCGTCGATAGTAAATCTGCGAGCTACCTCGTTATTGCCTCCTCCTTGTTTTTCCACCACTTGCTCGCCTGCAGCTGCGGCATCATTTGCGCCATCTGCTTTAGCGGCTGATCGCTGCTCCATTTGCCCATCGCTCTGGGCTGGCCGCTTTGTCTGGCTAGCATTTGCAGTATCCCGTCGGCCTTGGCGTAGTATTTGCTCATCGCCGCTTTGTCGTCCGCCTGCTCGGCTTGCATTATCGCCGATACTAGAAACGCTATCTCGTAGTCCGTTAGCTTCTTTTTCATTGACTAAATTTCCTTTTTGGCTATAATCTATAAAATTTCTATCACTGTAATAATCAAAAACCTTTTTTCCGTCGTTGTATTCGTCTATCACCACTCTAAAATTTACGCCGTTTTTGTTTAAATCGTAGGCGTATCTTATCTTATTGTCGAATTGTTCGAAACTATCGTCCGCTATCTTCCCGCCGCGAACAACCTCCATAAAATTTAATAGTTCGTTGTCGGTTAATCCGCCGGTTTTTTCTACGCCCGAGTGCTTGATCATTATTTTTCTCGCGCCTGCGTTTCTGCTGCCTTGTTCTAGCGAATATAAATCGTTTAGATCTCTTCCTTGTAGCGTTATTTTGTCTTTATTGCCGATAAATACGTCGTATACGCTCTTTTGCTCGCTGTTTAACTTCTCTACGTCGATTTTGCTTACAAGTCTTTCCCTAGCTACACTTAATTTATCGTTTTTTAAGCCGCCCTGTTCTATACTAGTTTCATTGGGGCGGATCATAGCGTGTTGGCTATACGCCCCTTCATCGTTTGATAGCTCCTTTTCTTTTATACTTATTTCGCTTGCTTCGTTTTTCGCTCTTATCTGGCTTGCTACTTGCTTTTGTATCTGCGCTTCATACGCCTCTGCAACCTTGCCGTTTGCGTAGTCTTTGGCGATGTTTATATCTTTTTTTGCGTAGGCTTGCGTAAAAGCCTGCGCGCTCTCGTCCGAAAAACCTCTTTGCTTTAGCCTTGCGGCGTAAATTTCTGGAGTATAGGCCTGCGCCGCGATATCTTTTTCAAGCGCATAAAATATCCCTTGTCCTGCAAGTCTAGGATCTACGTCCGCCCCGCCATTGTAAGCTCTAGTGTAGTTTATCTCGTCCGCGCTGGGTTTAAATTTAGCGTTGATTAGCTCCCTCGTCGCGCTTGCGGACATACCTTGTTTTTGATATTCGTTGATAGCTCTTTGAGTGTCTGCGTATCTTACGGCCGATTGTTCGCGGGCATTATTTAGGCTAGTTTTAGCCGCTTCTATTTGCTCGCCGTATGCTTTAGCGTAGTCTCTTTGGTTCTCAAAGTTTTTAAATTTGACTATGTCCGCATAAGTATCCTCGTCCACAAAGTCGCTTTTTTCTTTGCCTTGCGCGGCTTCTTTAACTACCCTTGCCGCCGTGGCTTCGTCCAGTCCCGCTTCGCCGGTCGCAAACTCTCGCGCGGTCATCGTCTGAGCGGGCGAGCCCTTCGTAGCGTAGTCTCGTTGTGAGCACTCTGCGTGAAGCAAAGGCTCGTCCTTGCGGGCAGGGATTTTATCCCCTGTACGATGATATGCTCCGCTCATTTGCTCCCGCTCGGACGCAAAACTATTTACGTCCTCTATGTGTGCTCGCTCACCTTCTATTTTGTTTTTAGCCATTACCTCGCTTGCTACCCGCTCCTCGTGCGTTTGCGCCGCTAGCGTATCGGTTAGCCAGCTATGCTCTATGCCTTTGACTTCAGATGTACCGATCATACTTAGTATCGGCGTTTCGTCCGCGCCTATTAAAATGATTTTGTCGTAGACCGAAGGTTTTAAGCCTTGTCTAGATGTTGCAGGGGCTTGATAGCCCGTACTTGTGATTGCCATAATTGCTCCTTTTTGTATGGTTTAGGGCAATTATCGCTCAAGGTGCAGTCCTAAATCTACCTAGTTTTTGGGAAAATTAGAGGAAAATAGTGTCAAAATTTGCATAATTTGGGAAAAATAGAAAAAAATAGCCAAAAAATACGGCAATTTTTGGGAAAATAGGGGGCGCCCCCTAAATAGAGAATTTGATTGTTAAGTTTCGTTGCTTTGTATTATTTTATCTCAATATCGTCGCATATTAAGCTAATATCCGCTCCGCTTGCTTCTCTTAGCGTTTTTAGAGTATGTTTAATGTTTCTCATCGCCTCTATGTTTAGCGTTTGAGGTAGCCACTCCGCACCGCAGTTAGGGCACTCATTTAGAAAAACCTTATGCGTTTCAAACACAAAGGATATGGATGTCTGACAATGTATACAAACAAATTCTATGCCTTTTATATTTTTTACGTTTTGTTTCATTGCGTTGTTCTCCTTTTTTGATTTTTTATTTTATCTCTTTTTACCTTATTTACCCGTATCTCGCTATTCTAAACCTTTAAATTTTATGGTATAATGCCATTTATAGATGGGGTTAAAATAATTGGCGTCCGTCCGTGACGTCACCCCCGCCTAAAACGCTTGGAGTAATTGTAAGTTAGAATATTATTTTCTATGCCAAGCGTTTTTTACTATTTTTTCGGCTTTCTATCTGAGAAAAAGCTGATTACTCTATCTTTGCCTTTACCCATATACCCTATTGCGACTCTAAATCTTATACCGTTTTTATAGTATTCGTAGCTACGCCTGCCGTATTTATCCGTGTTGAGCTTTCCCTTGCGGACAACTTCGCCCATATTTAGATACTCTTGTTGCGTTACCCAGCCTGCGTTTTTTTCGTTCAAATGTTTTTCGATATGCAATGCACCAAAGCCTTTTTTAGTTACTTTGTTCTCAAACCCTTTCTCAAATTTAATCGCATTTTCGATAGCTTCAAGGTCTTTGTATATGATAGTGGATTTCTTATCGTTGTAAGCTACGTTGTATATACCTCTCTTTTCTTTTTGGTCTTTATCCTTTACTATCATCTGCGCCTCGCTTTGTTCGCTTAGGCTTTTGGGTGTCTCCTTTGCAAATCTTTTCTTTGCCGCCTCTATTATCTCCACTTTGGTTTTCGTGCTTAGGTCTTTATTCGTTACGGTCTTTTGTAGTAGCTTGCCTAGTTCGTCTTGCTTTAGTTTGTTTACGAAACTTGATATTTTTTCTTTATTAGCGTTTCCTTCCCCTATTTTTACTATCTGATCGTATAGTTTAGGGTTCGTCTTTTTTAGAGTAGCCGCCGTTACCTTTGAGCCAAAAAGCCCGTATATAAAACCTTTAGCAAATTTCTCCGCGTCTAAATTCCCGTTTTCGTCTTTAGCGTTCCGCCCGCTAGTCCTGCTTCTATGTGGGGGTTAGCGTAGGTTTTTATTTCTAGTTCGTCTTTAGCTTAATTTTGCGATATAATACTATCATTAGTCTGCGCGACCCGCTGCGCGTCGTCCTTAAATGCAAGCCCTTGGCTATCTTTAGCCATTGGCGCAGACTGAAATGTTTTATTGCCCGTCAACCGTTTTTGTGTCGTGCCATAATCGATAAAATTTCTATCGCTGTAATAGTCAAATATTTTTTTGCCGTCATTAAATTCATCTATTACGACTCTAAAATTAACGCCTTCTTTTTTTAAATCATAGGCATACCTTATTATATCGTCTCTAAGTTCGAAGCTATCGTCGGCTATCTTGCCGTTTCTTACTACATCCATTATATTTAAAAGCTCATCATTGCTAAGCCCGCCTGTTTTTTCAATGCCTGCGTGTTTTATCATTATCTTTTTCGCGCCTGCATTTTTGCCGCCTTGCTCTAAGGAGTAAAGGTCGCCTAGGTCTTTGCCCTGCAATATAACCTTATCTCTTTTCCCTACAAACACGTCATATACGCTTTTTTGTTCGTCGTTTAGCCTTGAAACGTCCGTATTTTTTATTAATTTTTCTCTTGATTTATTTAACCTTAAGCCTGGTTGATTTATAATTTTCTCATTGGCGAAGTTCGCGCCGGGGTGTTGCCCGGGAGCTTCGCCTTTTACTGCTTCTTACTTTGCTCCAGCTTGTTCGATTTTACTTCCTTGTTCGTCTATTTTGCCGTCTCTTATCTTTACTACGTCTGCTTTAGTGATCAAAAAATCAGCCTTGTAGTTTTTATCGTAGCCCGCAGGCATTCTTTTGTATTCCCAACCGCCTACGCCGCCGTTGTCCTCTACCCTTGCCTCGCTAAATCTAGTTTTCCCATATCTTGCATCTTTAGCTAGTATGTCCTCTCTATCTTTTAGAAACTGCTCTATGTCGTACTCTTTAGATAGCGATTTTAGTTCGTCTTTAGCTGAATTTTGTGGTATAATACTATCAGTGGCAGACGAATACGCTTCGCCAGCGGAATTTGCGTCCTGCTTTAGCGCAGTTTTATCGGCGGCGCTTAAAGGTGTTGGGAGCGTGGATGTCCCAACCGTCTGCCGTTTTACATTAGCGACCGACCCCGCTTTATTTGTGGTAGCCATCGTCCGGCTTTCGACCGGAGTGTCGGTTGAGGCGCGCCGACCGGTCACTTTTTCTAGCTCGGTGTTCCCTAAAAGCTTATCTTGCCTTCTTTCAAGCTCTTTTATTCTCTTATCTTTATTGTTTTTTGTGACGTGAACTATTTGACCATCGCTTTTTCTGACGCCTATCTCGCCTACTTTTTTATCGTCTAGGTGTTTTACCATCAAAGCGTTTTCGTCTATGTTATTCTTAAAAAAATGCGTAGGGTTATCTTTTATCTCTTTGATTACGCGAAATACGTCCGCTTCGCTTTTAAACATTTCTGGATGCTTTAACGCTAGGCTCTTTAAATTTGCTATCCATTCGTCGCTTAATACACCGCTTAAATCGTTTATCCATTTTTCAGGCTCAAATTTATGTTCGGCGTATTGTTTTGCTGCTCCGCCGTCCTTCATCGTCCAGCCCTCGCCCTTTACCTCCACACGATCAACTCCTATGCTTCGCCCCATCTCAGCCGCCGCCTGTGCGCCGCCGAGACCATATTCCTTGATGATCTCCGCCATCTTTGACGTGAGTTCGTTGTACTGTGTCCATTTGTGTTGGAGCACCTTGAGGATTTCCTGCTCGCTGTCCATGTAGATGATGTCCACGATGACCTTTTCTTTTTGCAGGAAGCGGTGACAGCGGTGAATCGCCTGAATGAAGTCGTTGAACTCATAGTCAATCCCGAGAAAAATCATGCGGTGACAATGCCGCTGAAAGTTGCAGCCGCTCCCCGAGAGCTCCTTTTTCGTTGCAAGGATGCGGAATTTTCCGTCGGAGAAGTCGATTGTGTTCCGCTCGCGCACGTCCATGTCCTGCGATCCGTAGATTTCCCGCGCCTCCGGCAGTGCCTGTTTGATTGCCTTCCGCTCATCCTCGAGGTCGTGCCAGATGATAAAATGATCGTCCGGCGCAGCGTCGACAATCTCCTTTGCCTTTGTC
>NZ_CALHXD010000098.1 GCF_938040115.1 uncultured Campylobacter sp.
AGTGGATTTTTAGATGCGACTACGTCTTGCTACCTACAAGATTTCTTATCATCTTTAGTAAAATATGATAGAAAGTTTTTGTATCTTTACTTCGCTATGCTCTTAGCTGCAAGCAGAACACATTCCTTTAGATGAAGTAAGAAATTCTCTTTTTTAATACCTTTAAGATAATCTATGTTTATCATATCCCCGTCTGCTTACAGTAGCAAGACGAAGTCGTATCTAAATAGTTTTCCATACTGTTTATATGATTTTTGCCATTAGCGAATTCATTCTTTTAATGCTTTACTCTATAATGAGCTTAGCTCCATAATCAACCAAGCCATCATAAGCCTTCCAGCAATCAGAATAGAGAGTAAAGCTATCAAGCTAGCTAGAAGCGCAAGCGCAAGATTGATTATTTAGTAAATTCCGCTATTTTTACAGCTTCTATGTCAGATAAAAAATGTTATAAAATTTCTCTAAAATTTATCTTAGAAATTCTTGAATGGATTATACACTTGGTTCTCATGTTTTTCATGGCAACTTAATACTTCTTATATTTAAATTAAGTTCCGTTAAGTCTAATTTAATATTGTATATGGGTGATTGAGAGTTAATTCTTTTTTTGCTTGCTTTTAGAATTTGAGTTTGTGGTTTTTTTCTCTGTATTTTCGGTTGGCGGCGCAGCTTGTTCCGGCGCGGTCAAATTTTTATCGGGTTTTAAAAATCCCTCTTCGACCATCAGCTCTACGGCCGCTCTAAACGTCGGTAGCGCGCTCTGTGCGCCGAAATAATAATACGGTTTCTTTGGCTCTCTGGCTAAAACACCTATCGTATAGCTATTGCCCTGTGAGTCGTTGACGAATCCGAAAAACGAGCCGTTATAGGTATTTGCGTAGCCACCGGTCGTGGCGATGTGTGCGGTACCTGTTTTACCGCCGATTTCTAGGCCTTCTACCTTCGCTCTTTTGCCGGTGCCGATCTCGACGGTTTTTATCAGGATGCGCTTCATCCTTTCGGCCGCTTCTTGACTTATGGCTTCGACCGGTTTTGGGTCGTTTACGACGAAAAATTTGCCGTCTTTATAGAGCGAGTCCACGACCTTTGGCGTCACCATTACGCCTTTGTTATTAAATACGTTATACGCCTTTAAAAGCTGGATAAAAGTCGCTTGCAAGCCGTATCCGTAGCTGATCGTAGCTTTGTAAATTTGCGAATTTAGCTTGGCTACGGGCGGCATATTTCCGACCTGCTCGTATGGCATATCGATGCCGGTTTTTTGTGTGAAGCCGAAATTTAAAAGCCCTGAGTAAATTTGAGAACCGTCTAGGCGCTGGGCGATTTGTATCATGCCGATATTTGAGCTGTATACAATGATATCCTCAGCCGTGAGAAATGGCTCTGGGTGCGTGTCTTTTATTGTGCGTTTGCCCAGCTGGTAGACGCCGTTGTAGGTGTTTATCCGCTCGAGCGGATTGATTTTGTCGTTTGCTAAAAGAAGGGCGAAAATAAACGGTTTAAATACCGAACCGACCTCGTATGCATACTCGGTTGCTGAGGAGTTTAGTGACTTGTAGTCTTGTTTTCTGATGTTTGAGGGGCTATATCTAGAGGTGCTGGCAAGCGCTAGTAGGCCGCCTGTTTTTGAGTCCATTATGCCTACGATTATCTCTTTTGCGTTTAGAAATTCTTTCTTTTCGTCGATGATCTGCTCTAGTCTGGTTTGCAGTTTAAGCGAGGCGTTTAAGATGATATCGTATCCGTCCACGCGGTTAGCCAAATTTGAATCGCTCGTAAGAATGATGTTGTTTCCGATATCTTTTGGGCCTAGCAGTTTTGCGTCTTGGATCGAGGAGATGTAGTATTCGTAGGCTTTTTCTACGCCTTTTACGCCCTCGGTTTTAGTGATACCGTCTTTTTCGACCTTTTTTACGTAGCCTATCATCGGAGTGAGCGCGTCGGCGGCGACGTATTGCCTGCTTTCGCCGCTTTCTACTATGCTCATATTACGCAGTATTGCAGCACCGGTATTTGGGTCTTCGTAGGGGATAAAGATTTTTTTTCTATACAGCTTTTTTGATAGCTCCTGTAGATACGCCGCGCCCTTGGCGTCGATCTTATAGGATAGCGTAACGGCGCCTTTTTGGCTGTTAATGATTTTAGTTACGCGCTTGATATCGTCGCCGCTATATATACAGTAAAGTTTGATAAATAGATCTTTTTTATCGGGGTCGATGTTTCTAGTATCTACCATCACTTTGTAGAGCTTTTGGCTGCCGGTTATACTAAAGCCGTCTTTTGTTATTATGTTGCCGCGTAGGGCCGTGTTTATGTCGCTAGTTTCTAGTTTTGGCAGTCGTCTTTCTATATTTGCTCGGTAAAAGATAACTGCCAAAAATATGCAGATAAAAAACAGAATAAACGCAAATAAAGCGATTGTTTTTGATTTTCGCTGATTCAAGGTTTAAATTTGCGTTCTTGAGATTTCTTTGTATGCGCTTAGGGCCTTATTTCGGATCTCTAGCATGAGTTTCATCGACGTGTCAGCCTTGCCGATGGCGATGGCTGCTTGATGTAGATCTTTTACCTCACCAGTGGCTAGATCGGCGATGGCTTTATCTGCGTTGATTTGTATCTCGTTTAGCTCTTTTAGCGAACTATCTAGCACGTCGCCGAAATTTAACTCACCTTTTTGATTTTGCAGAGTCTTTGCTTCTTTTTTTTCAAACGGTGAAGCGACCGAGCCGATTTTATCTATATTTGTCATAAAATTTAACCTTGTAATAATTCTAATGCGCTTTGAGCGATCGTTTTAGCCGACTGAAATGCCGAAACGTTTGCCTGATAGGCGCGCGTGGCTTCGATCAAATCCGCCATTTCGATGACGGGATTGATATTTGGGTACGCTACGTAGCCCCTCGCGTCGGCGTCTGGGTGAGACGGATCGTATTTTAGCTTAAAATCCTTATCGTCGCGCACTATCTTGTCAACTACGACGCTCATTATAGCAGGTTTTGCGTCTTTTGTATAGAATTTATCGTCTAGCGGATTTTCGTATTCGAGCAAGTTGTGTTTTTTCGCCACTTCGTCGTTTAGCACGCTATCAAAATCAACCGCCTTAAATATCACCTCGCGGCGTCTATACGGGCCGCCTTCCGCCGTTCGCACGGTGTTTGCGTTGGCGATATTGGAGCTAATGACGTTCATCCTAAAGCGCTGGGCGCTTAGTCCGTATCCGCTGATGTCAAAGTCGCTTAAATAATTGCTCATAATCTATCCTTAAATTTTGCTGCTAGCGTCGATCACGTTTTTAAATATCTGGCCGCTTTGCCTCATGGCTCTATCTAGCGCAGTTACCATTATCGCGTTTTTGCTTAGCTCTGTCGTCTCGACATCTAGATCGACGGTGTTTGCGTCGTTTCGCGCCATGTGTCCGTCTCGTAAAAATATTGTCGCTCCGTTTGACGCCGGAAAATCCACGCGAGGAAAGTGCGCGTCGTCCGTTTGCGCGAGTTTTAAAATTTTATTTTCGTCTTTGCCGTAGATTTCTTGCGCCGTTTGCGATAAAGCCGCTTCAAACGCGATGTCGCGGGCTTTGTAAAAAGGCGTGTCGATGTTTGCTATGTTGCTAGAAATCATCTGCTGGCGTAAATTTCTGCTTGCCAGCGCGCTTTCTACGAGCGGTTTTGATTTTGAGGTTTGGATGCCTGCGAACATTTTCCTGCCTTTTTCTCTAAATTTTACGAGATAATAAGCAAAAGACGTTCCAAATTTAGAGTAAATTTTTAAATTCGCCAAAGCCGCTAGGCTGATTTTTTAGTTCGTTAAATTTGGCTAAAAACTCGCTTCGTCTCATCGCTTTTGCGCCCATAAATTTTAGGTGTTCGTTCACAACCTGGCAGTCGATGAGAAAATCAAACGGCTCTAAAGCGCGGCAAAGCGCGATGAGAGCAACCTTTGACGCGCCTGTTTTTAGGCTGATTATACTTTCGCCGCAAAAGACTTTACCGAAAATTTGCCCGTAAAGTCCGCCTGCTAGTTCTCCGTCATCATACACCTCTACGCTATGCGAGATACCTAGACGGTGCAAATTTAGGTAGGCGCGTACGATGTTTTCCGATAGCCACGTTGGTTCGCGTTTTTCGCGCTCGCTTTTGCAGATTTTTAGAAAATTTTCAAAGTCGTAGTCAAACCGTACTTCAAATTTTTTAAGCGCGGATTTTATGCTTTGTTGTACGCGCACTTCGCTTGGAGCTAGCACTGCGCGCGGATCGGGCGACCACCAGTATATGGGCTCGCCGGGTAAAAACCACGGGAAAATGCCTTTGTCGTAAGCTTGCAAAAGAGCATCAGCGCTTAGATCGCCGCCGACGGCTAAAGGCGAGTTTGCGGGGGCGTTTGCGGGGTCTGGGAAGTTATAAATTTTTTCCAAATTCGACCCCGCGACCGCTTATTTTGTGGCTTCAAATTTAAACGCCAGCTCGCCGTTTTTTAGCGCGATATTTGCTACGCCGCCGTTTTTTAGTGCGCCGAAAAGTATCTCGTCGCTAAGCTTAGTCGAGATCTCGTCTTGAACTAGGCGTTTTAGATTTCGCGCGCCAAATTCCTTGCTATAGCCCTTTTGCCAGAGGTATTTTTTGGCTTCGGCGGAGGCTTTTATGACGACTTTTTTCTCGGCGAGGCTTGAGTTTATCTCGTTAATTATCTTTTGCGCGATGAGGCTTAGCGCGTCCTCGCTAAGGTCGTTAAAATGCACGATTTTATCGATGCGGTTGCGAAACTCGGGGCTAAAAAATCCCTTTACCGCGGAGTCCGCTTTACCGCTTTCGTCTTTGCTAAAGCCCAGCGTCGGAGCCTCTTTTGAGCCCAAATTTGAGCTCATTATGATGACGGCGTTGCGAAAATCGCTCTTTGCGCCCGTGTTATCGGTGAGGCTAGCGCCGTCAAAAATTTGCAAAAATACGTTTATCATCTCGTCGCTGGCCTTTTCAATCTCGTCAAACAAAATCACGCTATAAGGGTGTTTTTTAACGGCGTTTGTGAGTATGCCGCCCTCTTCAAACCCGACATATCCTGGAGGCGCGCCGATGAGTCGCGATACGCTATGTTTTTCCATGTATTCGCTCATGTCAAATCGCTCGAAGTGCACGCCCAAATTTCGCGCTAGAGCCGCGCTTAGCTCGCTTTTGCCCACGCCGCTTGATCCAGTAAATAAAAACACACCGACTGGCGCGTTTGGTTGCTTTAGCCCCGCATAAGAGCGTTTGATCGCCGCTACTAGCGTATCTACGGCCTCATCTTGGCCGAAAATTTCGGACTTCAGTCTTTGGGCTAGATTTTTCAAATTTGCCGCGGCGTCCGATTTTAGATTGGTATCGGGGATATTTGCCATCTTGCTCAAAACCGCGCTTAGATCGGAGATTTTTACGGTTTTGCTTCTGTTTTGTAGGGCTAAGGCCGCGCCGACCTCGTCGATGAGATCGATGGCGCTATCTGGCAAAAATCGATCGTTTAGGTATTTTTTGGCTAGCTCTACGCTTTTAGTTAAAATTTCGTCGCTAAATTTGACTCTGTGAAAGCTCTCGTATTTAGCGCGAAGCCCTTTTAGGATCTCGACGCTCTCGTCCGCGCTCGGCTCTACGACGTCGATTTTAGCAAATCGGCGCGAGAGGGCTTTTTCTTTTTCAAAAAAGCTGCGATACTCCGCGTACGTCGTTGCTCCGATGCAGCGAAGCGAGCCGTTTGCGAGAGCCGGTTTTAGTAAATTTGACATATCAAGCCCGCCGCCGTTTGTAGCTCCCGCGCCCACGATAGTGTGGATCTCATCGATAAAGACTATCGCGCCCTCCTGCTCAGCCACCTCGTCCATCACGTCTTTTAGGCGCTTTTCAAAGTCGCCGCGGTATTTCGTGCCAGCTATCATCGCGCCGATGTCTAGTGCGAAAATTTGCGCCTGTTTTAGCCTCTGCGGCACTTCGCCGTTTGCTATTTTTAGCGCGAGCCCCTCGACTACGGCGGTTTTGCCCACACCCGCTTCGCCCACTAGGATTGGATTATTTTTCTTACGGCGGCTTAGCGTTTGCATTAGCCTTGCTAGCTCGTTTTCTCGCCCTATGATCGGATCTATTTTACCCTCGGCGGCTAGTTTGGTTAAATTTGACGAGTATTTGGCTAGGTTTTGGAAGTTTTTAGCGCGAGTCTGCTTGTCGTCTTTTGTTGATTGCTTGATCTTTTGCGGATCGACGTCGTAAAATTCTAAAATTTTAGCCCCGTACGTGTCGCCTCTGGCCGCGATTTTAAATAGCAAGTCCCTAATGCCGACGTTTTTATCTTTTAGTTCAGCGTTTAGCTCTTTAAAAATTTGCTCCAAAAGCACCGTCATACGCGGCTGTTTGTGGTGCGGCACCTGCTCGTTGGTTTGCAAAAGATAGTTTTTTAGATCGCTTTTTAGTCCCTCGACGTCGGTGAGTCCGGCCTCTACTAGGATATCTCTAGTCTCTTCGTTTAAATTTACCAGCACGAAAAGTACGTGCTCGCTGGTTAGGTACTCGTGAAAATTCGAGTAGGCAAACTGCCCGGCCTTTTCCAAAAGATAGCTTAAATCCGAGTCAAACATCATTTCCTCCTCTTTGCGCCTTTTGCGCACCCGTTTTTGCGGGCTATTATTCTTCCTCGACGACGGCTTTTAGCGGGTAGCCCGCGGCGGCTGCTGCTTTTAGCGTTTGGTTTTGTTTGGTTTGGGCGATCTCTTTATTGTAGATGCCCGCCACTCCGCTGCCTTTGTTGTGGATTTTTAACATCACGGTTACCGCGCTTTGGGCTGTGTGGTGAAAAATCTCGACCAGCACGCTCACGACGAAATCCATGCTCGTAACGTCGTCATTTAGTAAAACAACCTTAAATTTGCGCGGAAATTCAGGTTTTTCTTTTACGGCGATGCCGTGCTCCCGCTCGGTGGCGGTTTTAGCGGGCATTTTTTATTCTCTCGTAATCTTTCGTCATCGCGTCTAGATGGATGCCGCCTAGGTAGTATTTCACGCCGAATTTTCCGCTATCTACGTCGGTTAGCTCCTGATATACGCCGCCTTTTAGCACCATTTTTATCGGCACGCTCTCGAGTCGCTCGTATTTTATATCCTCTAAAATTTGCGCCGAAAGCTTGTCGTTTGTCTTTATATCGTTTGAGATAAAGTAAAAGGCGTTGTATTTTTGCGCGAAATTTTCCACGACGTATTCGTTCGTGACGTTTTCAAAGTGCGTAAGAGCGACTATCGTAAAGTCGTTTAGATTATCGATCTGAAATTTAGTGAGATCGGGCGCTTCTTTTTGACACGGCGGACAAAACGTGCCGAATATATCAAACATCAAAATTTTATCCTCATCGCCCTTGATAACAAAGCCGCCCTCGACGCGCTTTAGCGTGAGGTCTTTGCCAAACACGCTCTTTAGCGCGATCTCCTCGCCCGTTTTATAGCCCTCTATCTTTACCGGAGCCTTTGCCGTCTCGTCCTCGCCGCAGCCTGCTAGAAATATCGCGCAGGCCAAAGCCGCAAAAATCGCCTTTATGGTTTTTTTCATATTATTTTCCTTGTTTTGATCTCAGCTCGGTTATGCTCTCGCCGCCAAATCCGTAGTCGTCGGTGCTGACTTCCTCTATCACGACGACGGTTCTGCTCGCGTCACGCTTTAGCGTATCGCCCAGTAGCTTCGTTACGCCGGCTATGAGCGCACGCTTTTGCTCGGCGCTTACGGCTTCTTTTTCTTTTGTGATTTTTATATTTACGTAGGGCACCCGTTTTCCTTAGATGTATTTTTTCATCGCCGCACGCGCTTCTTTGTCGGCTTCTTTGCGTTTTATCGTCTCGCGCTTATCGTGCAGGTTTTTGCCTTTTGCTAGCGCAACCCGCGCCTTTACGATGTTTTTATCATTTAGATAGAGCGCTAAAACGACTAGCGTGAGGCCCTCTTGCGTGACTTGACCGAAAATTTTATCTATTTGCTTGCGGTGCATCAGTAGCTTTCTCGGAGCCCGCTCGTCAGGGCGAAATGCCGAGTGCGTCGTATTTAGGTGGCTGATGTGCGCGTTTAGCAAAAACAGCTCGCCCTTTATCACGCGTGCGAAGCTATCTTTTAGATTTGCTCGGCCTGCCCGTAGAGCCTTTACTTCGCTACCCTTTAGCACGATACCAGCCTCGAAGGTCTCGATAATGCTAAAGTCAAACAGCGCCTTTTTATTTTTGGCTAAATCCTTACCCATTTTTTACCTTTTTATTTTAAGAAAAACACGCTCGCGCCGCTGCCGCTTAGGAAAAAATCTTTAAATTTATCCATCTGCGGATAAATTTTAAAACACGGTGCAAAAAGATCGTTTAGCTTACGATTTTCGTATCGCTCCAGTAGCTGCGCAGTCGTCATCTCACGCATTTTTACCGCTAAATTTACGTCGATACTATCCATAAAATTTGCTCTAAATTCGCCGTAAACCGCAGGCGTCGAGCAAAAGACGCCGGGCGTTAAAATTTCTACCTCTGGCACTTCGTCGTTAAATTCGCTTATTATCTCGCCGATACCGCCGACGTTTGCCGCGTCAAATCCGCTAGCGAAAAACGCCACGTCCGCTCCGATATTCGCGCCTATTTTCATCAAATTTTCGCGAGTTAGTTTTAAATTTAACTCCCCGTTCGCCATCTTTAAAAACGTAGCCGCGTTTGAGCTGCCTCCGCCAAGGCCCGCGCCCAGCGGGATTTGCTTTTTTATCACGATTTTATGCGAGGCGAAAAACTCGTCCAGCTCATCTTTAAAGCCCGCTTTTTCCAGCTCAAATTTGGCCTTTAAAACGATATTATTTTCGATATTTTCGTTATCGCACTCAAGCGCAAAGCCGCTAGATTTTTCAAAGAAAATTTCGTCGTAAATCTCGCGCCGCAAAACAAAGCGAGAGACGATCTCGTGGTAGTTGCCGCGAGTGCCGACGATCTTTAAAAAGGAGTTGATTTTCGCGTAGCTTTTCATTATTTTACGATTTTATCGCTCAACTCTTTTAGGCTCGCTTCGCCCGCGCCGTTTATGGCTTGTTTATTTTCTGCCGCTACGTCTTCTACTAGCTCCGAGCGCAGGATCATCATATTTTTAGGCGCGTCGATGCCGATTTTTACGCCGCCTTTTGAGATGCCAACGACCGTGATTTTGATATCGTTTCCTAGCATTATGCTTTCGTCTTCTTTTCTTGCGAGTATTAGCATTTTTCGACCTTATTTAGTTTATATGTTACGGTTTTGTCTTTGATTTCAATGATACTAAAAAATTCATCAAAGTTTATTAAATATAGCCCTTCGGCGCCAAATTTTAGCTTCGAGGCGTCTAGTTTTTTGCCCAGCATTACATCTGCGGGGTCGCCTAGATATTCGTTTCGTGGCAATGAGATAAAATCAAGCGGATTTAAAAACCGCTCGTTTTCATAACCAAATTTACCTTCGCTCACGCGTTTTAGCGCGCTAAGAGTTGCTTTTACGCCAAGCTTTTCGGCTAAAATTTGAGCGTACGAGCGCACGTATGAGCCCTCGCTAACGCTAATGCGAAAGCTCAAAAACGGATGCATATACGCAGTCAAATTTACGTCAAAAACGCTCATTGTTTGGCTTTTTAGCTCAAACTCTTCGCCCGCTCTTGCTAGCTCATAGGCGCGCTTGCCGTCTATGTGCTTGGCGCTAAATTTAGGCGGTACGTAGGCGATCTCGCCTTTTAGCTCGGCTAGCGCCGCCTTTACGTCCGCTAAATTTAACGGCGGGCAAGGCGTGATTTCCCCGATATTTTCGTTATCCAGACTGGCGCTCGTCGCACCCAGCCACATGGTTGCTTCGTAGATTTTAGGCGTTTTATCTATGTAGTTAAAAAGCCGCGTGTGATTGCCTAGAGCCACGATGAGGCAGCCGCTGGCAAAGGGATCAAGCGTGCCCGAAAAGCCCGCCTTTTTTACGCCGTATTTGCGCTTTAGCCTACTTAGGAAATGATTTGAGCTGATATCTGCGGGCTTGTTTGCGACAAAAAGCGCGT
>NZ_CALHXD010000099.1 GCF_938040115.1 uncultured Campylobacter sp.
TTGAGCCGGCTATGTCGATTAGCTGGTGGTTTTGCGGGTGAAGAGGGCCGACCGGGTTAAAGCGATCGATCGAAAGTTTATCAAGAGCGATAGCGTATTTTCCCTTAGGTTTTGACGACTTACCCTCCATAGTATCAAGGTGTCCGATGTTGTAGTGGACGTTGATCCTATCTAGAACTTTTAGATTTTTATAGTCCCATTTTACGATCTGGCTATCGACGTAAAGAGAGGTATAGATGATGCCGTCTTTTTCGTCAAAAGAGTTGTGCAGAGGTCCAAGGCCAAGTTCGACTTGTCCTTGCAAGCTCTTTGCCATATCAAGCACAGGGATGCCGTACGGATCGGTGCCGGCGAACTCTTTTTTGTCGATTAGGTTTTTGATCTTTTTAAAATCATAAACCGTCGCGTGAGTATCTAGCTTGCCCCCGATAACGATATAGCGGCCGTCAGGAGTGACGTCTACGCCGTGCGGGCTCTTTGGCTCAGGGATCAAAAATAGCGCGCCGGCTTTAACCGCGGCGTCTATGGTAACTACTCTATGGCCGTTTATCTCCATGTAGTTTTTCTTATCCTGAGCTAGTTTTTCTAAAATTTGCCAGTTATAAACGTGCAAATAGTCCGTATCGTTTCTACTAGCGCCCGCTTCAAACGGAGGCAAGCCCTTTTCGATACCTCCGGTGTACATCTCCGAGTTTATGGAGTTAGAAAACGCCCAGCCGAAGCTCTCGCCTTTACCGGCGTCGCTTAGATCCTGCCAATACGGAGGAAGCTCGAGCGAGAAGGAGGCTTTCTCGTCTATCTTGCCTTTTGGATAGTCGAATTTCCAAAACGTTACCGCGCCGCGGTATGCGCTTTCGTACTCGTCTATCGAGTGATAGCCGTTATCTAGCGGAGCCGCGTACTGCGCCGCTTCGATGACGTATTCGCTATTTGGGGTGATGAAGCTGCCGCCGTGTTCGCTTTTTACGATTGGATTAACGACGATTTGCGTAGTTTCAAAATCGTGCAAATTTATAACCGCGATGCGAGGGTTGGCCTTGTCGTTGATGAAAAGATAATCGCCGACGTATTCGCCGTTTTTCTCGGTTAAAGCAGGGTGGTGAGTGTCGCCCCACGTGATTTGTTTGCCTCTGATGGCGCCGCTTTTTAGGATGGCTTTAGACTCCTCGTCGTAGCCGTATCCCTGCCAAGGCTCGGGCGTAAAGACGCCGATATACTTGTAAATCCTCATTGAAGGCACGCCGTAAACCATTACCTGTCCGCTTTGGCCTCCTGATGAGAAGACGATATAGTCGTCCTTCTTGCCGCTTGGCTGATACGTTTTAGCAGCCGCCAGGACGTCTTTTTCCGTTAGACCGCGCGCTTTCATGATAGCTTGTAAATCGCTATCCGTCGCACACGCACTGCTAACGGAAAACGCGAGGCCCGCAGCCGCAACGATACCGCAACTAAATAGTTTGTTCATTGAAAATCTCCTTTCCTAAGATTTTTTCTTGTAAATTTGGATATCGCCGTTTATGCTAACGGCTATGACGCTATCTTCGTCGTTAAAAATTTTTATCACGGCGTCGGAGTTTTTGCCTATTTTTTCTATCTGTTTAAACTCCGCGTCGCTTCGTAAAATTTCGCCGTTTCCAAGCCCGACATAAACTTTATCTTGCACGACTAGCAGGCTTTTAACGCGCGAATTTGAGATTTTGTAAATTTGGACGATTAGGTTCGGGGCGGCTTTGGTCTCTGTGCCCGCCGAGTTTTTTGTTTCTAAATTTGTAGAGTTCATGAAAATTGCGTTTGTTGTGCCGCTAGTCAAATTTAGATCCGCTTTGTTTTGCGCGTTTTTGACGGCGGTTAAATTTGAGCTAGAGTTGTCTTTGCCATTTGTTTGCGTCAAATTTGCTTCGGCGTCAAATTTGAGGCTAGCTATCTCGCCGCTAGCAAGTCCGAAAATTACGCCTGATTTTATCTCCGCCGCGCTCAGAGCTACGGATTTTAATCTGCCTATATTTTTTGCCTTCATGGTGCTTAAATTTACGGTAAAAACCGATCTATCCCAGCTAGTTATCAGCGCGGCGCCGTTTAAAATTTGACAGGTCGCGATATGGTATACGCCGTCAAGACTCGCGCGCATCAGCTTTTTTGACGCAACGTCGTATGCGACAAAGGCGTCTTTGCTGACGACCGCGTAAATTTTGCCGTTTGCGACGTGAAGGTGCGTTACCTGCGTATCAAGGCTTAAATTTGAAAGATTTAGCATGCCGGCAAAAGAGCTAAAATCATCGTTAAATTTAGCTATCTCGCCGCCAGCAAATCCTGCGTATAAATTTACGCCATCAAAGGCTAGCGAGGTTATCTCGTCTGTTTTAAAGTCAAATTTGCTTATGGGTTTTAAGTCTTTTTGATTAAGTATATTTAGCGAATTTTTGGCATCGTAGACGGCTATGGTTTTGTTTTGCTCGCTATAGGCGCAGCTTTTTACGTCGAGACTAGCCGTGGCGCTAACGTCGCTTGCGAAGGAGAAAATAAACAGAGCGCATACGAGCGCTATAATCTTCATGGATGACTTCCGAATTTTAAATTTCCGCTAAAGAAACTATACAACCGGAAGGCTTAAAGTATATTGATTTAAATCAAAATCGTTAATAATTGAGCATAAAAAAATATCTCTGTGTTATAACGTAACACTCATAACAACTAAATAATAAAGCTGTTATTATTTCAGATTTTCCAACGTTTTTTTGATATTTTGCGGGGTTAAATTTGATATTTCGGTTACGAATTTACCGTTTTTGTCTAGTACGTAGAGCGAGGAGCTGTGTGCGACGGAGTACTCCATAGCAGACTTTTCCAGCAGGACTTTTTGGTATTTTACGCCGTAGTTTTTAGCGACCCCCGGTAGGTCGTTTACTACTATGCCGTATGAGTCCGGGTAAAAGTATTTTGCGTATTCATCCACGTTTTTTGGCTCGTCGCGCTCCGGGTCGAGAGTGATGAAAATCACGACGATATCGTCTCTTTTAAGCTCGTTTAACACGCCGCTTAAGATACCTAAAGTCGCGGGGCAGACGTCCGGACACGAGGTGTAGCCAAAGTATATAATCTTATTTTTACCCTCAAAGCTCTTTAGACTCACCGCGCCGTTTACGCCCTTGCCGGTAAAATCGTAATTTTTTAGACCCTCGGCGACGTTTGTGCCTTGACCGTTAGGGGCGTATTTGTTTGAGTAGAGTGCGAGATAACCTACACCAAGAACCATTAAAATCAGTATAAGTACGATAATAAGCTTTTTCATCATCCGCCCTTTTAAGTAAAATTTGCGTCTATTGATGCAAGTCGAAGTCTATATAAAGTCCGCTTCTTTTGCCGTTTTCAAGCACCTCGAAACGGTACCTCATGATGTTTATCAGGCACGCGCTTAGCACGATGTTTGATATGTAGGCGTTGTCGCGTTTTTCTACTTCGGCCTTAATCACACCCATGTCCATATTTACGCCGTGGATCTCAAGGCTCGGGTTTTTAAACCCTTCTAGCCCCTCGATACGCACGATCGTCGGCTGCATCGTGTAAACGGGCTTTGGCGAGAGGCTAAATTTAACCGTCTTGCCGCGAAACTCTACGCCGCATGAGTGCTCGGTGTTCATATCGCAGGGAAGCGGGGTTAAATTTGCCCCCACGTCCTCTGCGCTCAAAAAGTCCTCTTGTGCTTGCGGTTTAAAAAACAGGTACGCCGAAGTACCCAAAACGCCGACTAGAAGGACTAAAATTATGAGAAAATTTTTCATTAATGCTTGTGGTGTCCGCCGTGATCGTGTCCGTGCTCGCCGTCTTTTTTAGCTACGACCGACTTTGCGACGATGTCTTTTACTTCGAGTTTTTGTCCGTTGTCAAACTCTAGCGTAGCGTCTAGTTTGTCGCCCTCTTTGATCGGAGCTTTGATGTCCATTAGCATTACGTGCAGACCGCCAGGCTTTAAATTCGCCTCGCCCATCGCAGGCACCTCGATATTTTCTATTTGCACCATCTTTTTCATACCGTCTACTTCTTTGTGCGTATGTATCTCGCCCGTAGCTGCCGCCGGCGAGCTAGCGCCGACTAGTTTTACTGGCTTATCTGTGTTATTTTTGATGTCGAAAAACAGAGCCGTATTTTTTGCGCCGGGAGGTGTAGCCTTGGCGTAGATATCAACGATCTCGATATCTGCGGCGTTTGCAAAGCCCAAAGAGGCGACTACTAGAGATAAAGCTAAAAATTTGCTTTTCATTTTTTGCGTCCTTTACGTATAATTTTGATATTCGCTATTGTAACACAAAATAAAAGCTTTTTAAAATTTTTAAGAGAAAATGTAATATAATTCGGTCCTTTATTACGAAAATACTCAACGTTAGGAAAATTTTGAAAAAACTACTCGGCTTACTTATTTTTTATGCTTTTTTTTCTCAAATTTTACTCGCCGAGGCTTTAGCGGACGCAAATTTGACGGGTGCAAAATACTGGCTAAAAAAGCTAGGCGCTGCCGATGTCAGATACGGCTACTACGAGGCTAAGACCAAAATCATCGTCGTAAATAAAGCGCAAAAAACCCTGCAAAGCTTCGAGTATGCAGGCGGAGCGCTGGAGCAAATCTTTTCTCAAAGCGTGATAACGGGCAAAAGCGGGGATAAATTTAAAGAAGGCGATCTAAAAACGCCGGTCGGAGTTTACGACGTCACGGACAAATTTACGCCGCCCGATCCTTTTTACGGGCCGCTTGCGATGTCGCTATCGTATCCAAACGCTCACGACAAAGCCGCACAAAAAACGGGCGGAGGCATCTGGATACACGGTCTGCCGATGAAAGGCAAACGCGACGATGAAGTAAAAACGCGCGGCTGCGTGGCGTTTAACAACGACGCGCTGGTAAAATTTGGCAAACTGATCGGCAGCGAGGGCGTCGTGATAATCAGCGAAAGCCAGAAGGTAGACGCTAGCAAAGACGACATCGCGCGCGTACTGGCGCATCTGCACGAGTGGCTGCAGGCGTGGCGAGATAACGAAACTAAAATTTACCTCGGCTTTTATGCGGACGAATTTGTAAAGATAGAGGGCAAAAACGCGCTAACGAGGGCTAAATTTGCCGAAAATAAAAAGAGAATTTTCGCGCTAAACGAAAAAAAGAGCATAAAAGCTTCAAATTTTAGCGTGACGCCGTACCCGAACATCAAAGGGCAAAATATTTTTAGAGTGGTTTTTGACGAGGATTACGCCGCACCGAGTCACGAATTTAAAGGAAAAAAAGAGCTCTACGTACGGCTAGATAAAGATAAATTTAAAATCTTAACGGAGAAGTAAATGCAAGAAAAAAAAGAAATAGTAAAAAATCAAATCGAGGAAATTTTAAAAGCTAGAGGCGAGTTTTTCGCCGAGCTAGACCGCCAAGTGCCAAAGGTTGCGGGCACGGACGTGTTTGATTTCGCGGCGATTAAAGAGGCTGATCTAAAGGCGCTTTACGCTAAATTTTACTCTTACGATTATAGTATTAGGAAGCTGCTTCCTAACGTTTACGAGGCGTTTGGCGTAAAATTCAATGTCTGAACTCGTTTTAAACAGATCCGCCTACATCCATAATCTAACTAAAATTTGCGCCAAAGCCGGCGGCAAAGATCGCGTGATTTTGGTGCTAAAAGACAATGCCTACGGGCACGGAGCGGCGCTTGTGGGGCGCGAGGCGGCGAGCTACGGCATCAAATTTTGCGCGGTTAAAAACGAAGCCGAGGCGCGCGAGCTAGAGCCCTTTTTCGAGCATATCCTCATCCTTTCGCACATCCCTACGGGCGGCGAGAGCGAGCGATTTATCTACGCGGTAAACGACATTTCGCTGATTGCTAAATTTAAACAAGGCGCGCGCGTGCATATCGCCGTCGATACGCTCATGCACCGAAATGGTGTCGCGGTAGATGAGACGAGAGCTGCATGCGAGGCGGCTTTGGCGCACGGACTGCAAATTTGCGGCGCATTTACGCATTTTAGAAGCGCCGAGGAGCTTAGTAGCGATTATTTCGTGCAGAGGCAAAATTTCGCCGCAGCAAAAGCTGCGGTGCGAGAAATTTGCGGCGGTTCAAATTTGACATTTCACTCGCACAACTCCGCTGCGACCGAGCGCTTCGGCGAGCTAGCGGACGAGCGCGTGCGCGTGGGTATCGCAGCCTACGGCTACGCGCAGTTTGACGATAGTTTGGGGCTAAAGCGCGTGGCGTCGCTCTGGGCGCATAAAGTTAGCGGCAGGGTGCTAAAAAAAGGACAATGTGCGGGCTACGGCGCTAAATTTTGCGCTAGCGAGGATATGCAAATAGCCGTTTACGACCTAGGCTACGGCGACGGACTGCTGCGCTACACGGGCGAGGGCGAGCTAAAGACGGCCGGCGGACAGCGACTGCTTGGCAAAATGTCGATGGATAGCTTTTGCTGCGAAGACGCGGGCGATAAAATTTGCGTATTTGACGACGCTAGCGTTTGGGCGGATTTTTTCGGCACGATTAGTTATGACGTCTTGACCAAGCTCTCGCCTAGCATCTCGAGGCGGTTTGAGTAAAACTTCTCCGCAGTCCGCTTGAGCGCTCAGGTAGCAAACCCTGCGCACAGAACTAGCGGCAAAAGCTAGCTTTTCAAATTTATGAGCTTAGTCTGCTATATTCAAAAGCGTAAATTTCTCGTCTGATTCAATTTTACGCCGAATTTTGCCTAATATCGGCTCGCGGTTTTGTAAATTTGAGACATCGTTTGGCAGTCGTAAAAATTTATCGCTTTTTTCTTGGGCGGCATCGTGCTAATTTTGCCCAAGCGTCAGGTTTGCTAAATTTTGTTTACTGATTTATAGCCCGCCATATCAGCGGGCAAAGCATTTTATGTTTTAAGGCGCTACCGTATTTGCTTTTATGCCTCTACGTCGGTGTTTTTAAAATTTGGATTTGCGGTAAAACCGGACGGGACTCTATGCGGCTAAATTTTCGTAGCGGCGTCAAATTTACGCTGGGTTGGCGCGAGCCGCATTTTGCAAAAACCGAAGCGGAGCATTTGGCTAAGCAGGCAAAATTATTTAAATTTACTTCAAAATATCCCGAAGCGTGGTTTTTAGATCGCCAAATTTAAAGCTAAATCCGCTCTCCATTAAGGCTTTGGGATAGACTTTTGCTCCTTCAAGCAGTACGACGGACCCCTCGCCAAACATCAAATTTAACGCAAATTTAGGCACTTTAAAAAACGTCGGTCGCGCTAAAACCTCGCCTAAAATTTGAGTAAATTCGCCGTTTGTACTAGGAGTCGGCGAAACGAGATTAAAAACGCCGTTTTGGCGGTTTTGCAGGGTAAATTTAAACGCCTCTAGCAAATCAGCGACGCAAATCCAGCAAAACGCCTGCTCGCCGCTACCGATCTTGCCGCCAAGACCGAGCCTAAATGCGGGTAGCATCTTAGCCAGCGCGCCGCCTCGACCTAGCACCACGCCTAGGCGAAATATCGCCGTTTGCGTCCGTGCCTTGGCGGCCTCGCTCTCCCACTCGCATGCTAGCTCGCCCAAAAATCCGCGGTCAAATTTGACCGAGCTCTCGTCGTGATCAAGGCTGCTTTCGTAGATGCCGATAGCCGAAGCGCTGATAAAAAATGGCGGATTTTCTAACTCGTTTATCGCGCCGACTAGCGCGCGCGTAGTCTCTATCCTGCTTACGCGAAGCTGCTTTTTATAGGCCTCGCTCCATCTGGCCGCGATAGAAGCACCCGCTAAATTTATAACCGCATCGCAGCCGCTGATGAGGCTTTTGAGTGCGTCTTTGTCGGCGTAGACGGCCCTCGGGATAGCTACGACCTCGTGTCCCTGGGCTCTAAAAAATCTGCAAAGTTCTCCGCCGATAAATCCGCTCGTGCCGTTTACGGCTATTTTCATATTTTGCCTTTTTGATGAATTTGCTTTTATGCATGCGGTTAAATTTTGACGCGACGCAGGGTTAAATTTGGCGTTAAATTTAACGCTCAAGCCGTTTCGCTTAAATTTGACGGCAAAACGAGGGCTTAAATTTGCCGTCAAATTTACTTTCTAAAATATTCTTTCACGCCGTTTTCGCCATCTAGTTGCGAGCGTAAATTTTCTAGCGCGGCGATACGGTCTTGGGTGCTTGGGTGCGTGCGAAATAGCGATCCTAGCGCGCTTTTTACGCCGCTAAATGGATTTATGATAAACATATGCGCGCTTTGTTCGTCGGCGTTTGCCATCACACGTCCGCGCGCGTAGTCCTCGAGCTTTCGCAGCGCGCCGGCTAGGTGCTGGGGCTTGCCCGTCATCATCGCAGCACCCCTGTCGGCCTCAAACTCCCGCGCCCGCGAGATCGCCATGCGTATGATGGTGGCTGCTAGCGGCATGATGACGGCTAGGGCGATTAACATTAGCGGATTTTGTTTGCCTTGACGGTTTGCCGCTCCAAACTGCGCGAAATTTGCCAGTATCGCGATCGCTCCCGCAAACACCGCCGCGATAGAGCCCGTTAGGATGTCGTAGTGGCGCACGTGGCTTAGCTCGTGAGCGAGCACGCCCTCGATCTCGTCTTTGTTTAGTATATTTAGCAGCCCCTCGGTCACGGCTACTGCGGCGTGGCTCGGGTTGCGACCCGTGGCGAATGCGTTTGGTACGGCTTCCGGGATGATGTAGATCTTTGGCATCGGCAAATTTGCTTTTGCGCAAAGCTCGCGCACGATCTGATAAAGTCCCGTCGCGTGCGCCTCGTCCACGGGTACGGCTCGGTAGTGCTTGAGTACGAGCGTATCCGAGAAAAAATACGAAAAGAAGTTCATCCCAAGCGCAACTAAAAATGCGACCATCATACCGCTCGTGCCGCCTATCGCGCCGCCCACGGCTACGAAAAGCAGCATCAGCACCGTCATCAAAAATGCGGTTTTAAAAAGTTCCATTTGTTTCCTTTTTTGATCTATTCCAAACGATAGCGTTATCAAATATCGCGACGTCGGCTTGATACTCCGCTATCTCGCTAAGTTCGCTCTCATCGCCGATTATACAAGCGACTTTGGCGTCAAAGAGATAAAATTGGGCCAAATTTGCAGCCTTTGGCGTAAACTCTCGCCTCGACATAACAAGTAGGTTCGCGCCCGCCGCATTTGCGATTATGCACTCGCTTATATTCTCGCAAGCGACGCTAAATTTAGCCCCTTTTTCTTGCGCCGCTTTTATCATCTCGCTATTAAAATAAAACATATTTTGTAATTTCGCGTCGATTTCGTCCGTATTCGCGCAAAAATACAGCTTTTCGTAAGGTACTAGCTCGTGGCCGATTAATTGCATTTTCTAC
>NZ_CALHXD010000100.1 GCF_938040115.1 uncultured Campylobacter sp.
AATCTCTAGCAGTACCGCCGTCGGATCGCCGCGAAAGCTCCTACCGACCTTGTCGATCTCGTCTAGCACGATGACAGGATTCATCTGCTTTGCCTCTATCAGCCCCTGTACGATACGACCGGGCATCGCGCCTATGTAGGTGCGGCGGTGTCCGCGCAGCTCGTTTACATCCTCAAGCCCGCCCAAAGCCACGCGCACTAGCTCGCGTTTTAGCGCCTTTGCGATGGAGTTTGCCAGACTCGTTTTACCGACGCCCGGAGGCCCCGCAAAGCACAATATCGCGCCGTTATTTACCTTGCCCGCGACGCCTCGTAGCTGTAAAAGCTCGCGCAGAGCAAAATACTCCTCTATCCTATCTTTTGGCCTCTCAAGCCCGTAGTGATCGGCGTTTAGCTGCTTTGCGACCTCTTGCACGCTTAGTTTTTTGTTCGCCAGACTTTCAAACGGCACCTCTACGACCCAGTCGAGGTAGCTTTGCGTCGTGTTTGCGTCGGCGGAGTCAGGATGCATGCGCGATAGTTTGTCGATTTGCTTTTTTATCTCCTTATACGCGTCCTCGCCCATAAATTTTTTCTTAGCTTCCAGCTTTTTGCGGTACTCCTCGATCTCCTCTTCGCGGCTCGTGTCGGAGCCGAGCTCTTGCTGGATCTGCTTTAGCTGCTCTTTTAGGAAATACTCCTTATTTACCTTATCGATCCTTGAGTGGACTTTGTTTTTTATCTCGCGCTGGAGCTTGTTTGCCTCGATTTCCTCGATGACATAGTCGATGAGTTTTAGTAGCTTTTGCTCCAAATTTTCCTCGATAAAAAACTCGTACGCCGTCTTTTTCTTTAGCCTTAGCGAGCTTAAGATGAGATCACAAACGCGGCTGGGCTCGGCGCTCTCTTCTATCGTTTTTAAAAGATCGGGCGGGAAAAAGTGGCTAAGCGCGGCCAGATCTCGCACCTTTTCGCGAAGTACGGTTAGTAGCGCGTCGCTTTTGGTGTTTTCGGGTCTTTTTTCGTGCAACACGTCTACAACGGCTTGCAATGGCTTTGAGGATACTTTTGAGACTATGCGGCCTTTGCTAGTTCCTTGAAATAAAATTTTCACTCTACCATCCGGTAGCGGTACTCGCCTCATCACGGTGCCTATGACGCCGGCGTCGTAGATGGAGTCAAATTCTCGTGCACCTTCATTTTGCGCTTTCGTCGGCACGACTAAGATGGGGCTTTGCGACTCGAGGGCTAAATTTAGCGCCTCGATATTTTCCTCGTCGCTCAAAAAAAGCGGCGTGATCATAAAAGGATATAAAAATAGCTCGTCCTCTACGATGACAGGTAGCTGCGCCGGGAACATTTTTGATTCGTAAATTTGCAAATTTAGCTCCTATTCAAACATTTTTCTATACCAAGGAAGCTGCGGAAGCACGATATTTGCGTCGTTTAACGGCGAAGCTTGCACCTTTTCTTTATAAATTTGCGCCGACTCATCCCTACCTGTGCGCTCGTACAGATCGGCTATCTGCACGTCTAGGTTGTATATCGCGAGCTTAAATTTAACCAGCATAGTTTCGATCAGCGGGCGATACTGCGTGTTTGGGTAAATGTAGAGAAATTTTTCTATCTCGGCGATACTGTCTTGCATTAGCTTTTGGTTTCGATTGGGTTGCGAGAATGAGTCAAAATTCGCTTTTATTTTTAAATACTGCGCAAATTCGCTCCTAGGGCCACCGTCGCCGTATCTTTTGAGGTATTCATCGAGGTAAAAATTCGCCATCAGATACTCTTCGTCGTTAGCGTGAGCTTGAGCTAGTATCAGTAAAATTTGCTCCAAAAGCGGGCTAGCTACGTGCTCGCTAGACATCGCCGTGTAGTGTTTGTCGGCGCTTTCTAGGTCGCGATTTTTGATATCGCCGATGATCTCAGAGTACCACTGATCAGGCGTTAGATTATAAAGCTCGGTGTATTTGTCGGCACAACCGCCGATTAAACCAACAAAAAATACCGCAGATAAAAATTTAATTAAATTTCTCATACCTTCCCTTAAATTTAAATTTTTTAAAACGGACTATTTTACCATTGTTTTTATTGCTTTTCGGTAAATTTGATTTCATTTTATGCTTAAAAATAGGAAATTTTGGATACAATTCGCGTAAAAAAGTAAATGTATAATTAAGGAGATGTATATGGTTTTTCAAGTCAAAAGTCCGATTTTAGGCTTTGAGCACATCAAAAGTTATGAGTTAAAAGAATTAGATCAGTTTTTCATAAAGCTTCAAAGCATGGACGACGATACATCTTTCACCGCGATAAATCCGTATGCCTTGAGAAATTACGAATTTGAGATACCGACGTACTATCAGGAGCTGATGGACATAAACGACAAAAGCGAGCTAAGGATTTACAACATCATGGTCGTGAGCACTCCGATCGAGACATCTACGGTAAATTTCATCGCTCCTATCGTTTGCAACATGACAAATATGACGCTTTCACAGATAGTGCTTGACGCATGGACATATCCAATGTATAAACAGGCTGAAAAAATTTCGGATTTTATTGAGAAGTAAAAATTTTAAGGAAAACCAAGTGAAAAATTCTAATTTTTTTTTAATTGCGATTTTTTTACTAAGCTCAAGTAGCGCCTTTGCTGTAAAAGATAAAAATCAGCTGGAACATAATTTAGTATCTGCATCATCTAGCAGATATCTAGACAATAAAGAAACCGCCAATCTTCAAAAAAGAGTCATAAATGAAGAAGTAATAGACCAATACGGAGTTAAAAGACTAGAAGAACGAAAGATAATATACGGCGATATAGAGACTATCGGGGCCTCCGTCTTAAGAACCGTAGGCAATAGCTCTCAAGGATACGGCTATAATTACAGGCCTATTTTAAGTTCCACTACGATACATACGTCCATTACAAACGTTGTATTTGAAAAAGAGGATACAAGCTATAGCTTAAACTCATCAAAAGCGACTTTTGACTTTTCCGATAGGAAAAATACCGACGGAGCAAGCATAGCAAATGATATAGTAGGAAAAAGAGTTGTTTATGCTAGACTTTATTGGGCCGGAAGTTTTTCTTTAGGTTGGAGTATTTCAAACGATAACACGGCTAGAGATAAATACTTTGATACGATAAAAAACTTCAATACGATAAGATTCGGAACACCAAAAGGATACTATAATATTACCGCACACGAAAAAGATACGTTTTGGTTTGGGTCGCTCTCAAGTAGGGGCATGAGATTTCAATATCAAACAAGCGCTGACGTTACCGAGCTAGTAAAAGAGTCCCTAGGAAATACCGTAGCAAGCAGAACTTTTAGCGCAGGAAATATAAAAACTCATGATGGAATACCTCCGGGCCTATATTCATACACCGACGGCAAATGGTTTAACAATCTGCAATCCCCTAGATACGGAGGATGGGCACTAGTTATCGTATATGACTTTGGTAGCAAAGACGGTAAAAAAATAAAACCCAAAGGCGTCAATATATTTGACGGCATCAAGCTACTAACGCCGCTAGATTTAAACAAGGGAGCTAGCAGAAGCGCAGACATAACGGTTAGCGGCTTTTATACTCCAGTAAACGGCGCGGTAGTTTCCTCTCTTACCACTCTTTCATTCGGCGCAGCGAGCGAGATCTCCGCCGAAGACATAGAGATTAGAAAAGATAGCCATTCGCCGTATAGTTCAATTTTTGATAGTACCCTAAATCAAAAAGGCGACCAGTTTAACTCCACTATATCTAAATTTAATAAGCATTTAAACCCTAGCAAAAAATATAACGCGAGTATGGATTTAGATACATACGATATTACCGGAAAACTTACCAATAAGCAAACGTCTGCCGACATACGGCTAACTGCAAAAATAATCAAAAGACCTGGTGGCAGCCTACAAGGTGACGAGGCTACCGTGGGTATGCTGGCGTTTTCTACCGATCTATATGTACCGAAAGTATGCTATATAGAAAAGCTATATGTTAGAGACAAAAATAAAACCAGCGAACAAGACTTTGAACCGGTTAGCACCAATGCCGGCAAAAAAACTACCGCAGAAAAGGGAGACACGCTAAGAGTTAGGCTCCAAATAGTAAACAACGGAAACGAAGAGGCTCAAAAACTATCGATCGGTACTGCACTGGATCCAAAAAATTTGACATATATAAACAATACTACGTTTATAAAACCCGACGTCGGAAGAGGAACAGCCTTCGCCGTAGGAGCGGGAGATAAAAACCCAGATAATACAAATTTGCAAACTTATGCCTCAGGTAAACTAAAATTCCTAGTCGGTCAAGGCGCCGGCGGAGGCAACGGCGGTACTATAGGAAGTAGTAACCAAGCTTTTATACAATTTGATACCGTACTAGGAGAGGCTTTTGCTAGAAATTCATATACCGCAAATTTTGAAAATGCGAGCATAAATCTAACATATAAGGGCGCCATAGAAGAGTGCACCGAAACAAAATATCAACTAAGAGTAGGAAGTATAGCATCAAAAGTTGTAAATAAAAAATTCGGCGCATTGGGTAATTCGGAAAATTTATTCACTCAACTTGCCGCAAGAAAATTTGATGTTAAATTAGTAAATTTATTCATAAGCGAAGAAAACGGCAAGGAGGTTAAAAAGCTTGACGATTTTAACTTTGCCAACGATGTTTACGTAGATGTAATAGAAGCAAATAAACCTTGCAATAGTGCACAAAACGTAATCGAAGGCAATAAAACGATTGAAGTACTAAAAACAGACCTTGCTAACAAAAGCATAATAGATCTAAAAAATATCTTAATCAAAAAAGCTTATCCAAATTTGATATTTAGACTTTCATATAAAGACGCGAAAAATATAGACCACAAAGTTTGTAGTTCGGATTCGTTTTCTATAAGACCGAAGGAATTGCGAATTTATAATAGGACAACCAATACGACAAATTTTGGAAGCATGGTCGGAGGACGAGCGTATAAAAATATATGGGTACAAGCCATAGATAATGAAAACAATACAGCAGCTAACTACTCGACAAATATAAAACCTATTACGCTTAGAAGATCGACTCTAGTTCCGGCGACTTGCACGGACAGTTTTGCGTTTTTAAACGGTATAAACCTAGAAGCCGATACCACTAACGGACTAGGAGAAATAAAAATATCCCAAGGCGGCGGCGCTACTAGCGACTTCGTATATCCAAACATAGGACACGTCGCCATACATGCCATAGATACGAAGTGGACAAACGTAGATAGAGGTACCGGCGGCAATCCTAGCGACTGTATAACAAATAGCGATACCACGACAGAAGACGCAAACGGCAAGATAGGTTGCGATACCCAAACTAGAGGCGAGCAAAATTTGCTATTCGTACCAAATGATATAGCGGCGCAAAATTTAACCGTAACTAACTTTGCCGGCGGAAATATGACATATATGTCAAACGTCGCGCCTATGGGAGCAAACGTAACGTTTAATCTAACGGCTAGATTAGGCGATGCCGCTAGGACGGTCGCTACGCTATATCATACCGGTTGCTATTCTAGAAACAATAGCTTTACATTAGGAATCGATCAAATTTTAGGCGACTTTAAAACAAACAACGGCGGTGCGGCGACGCTTGCAGATATTCGAAATGCAATTATATTTTTTGATAACGATCCGCCTAGTTTCGTAAGAAAAGTAAACGCCGTAGCAAACAACGGCGCATATAGCGTAAACGCCAATGCTTTTAACGGCGGCACGGCAAACGTAAACCTAAGACTAAATTTTGCAAGAAGCGTAAATGTACCTAAAAATCCGTTTACTTTAAGCAACCAAAACTTAACGATAGGCAATATATCGGACGCTGACGCCGTAGCCGGCGCCGCATACGCAAAACCTACCGCCGTCAGTACGACGCAATTTTACTACGGTCAAGTATATGCTCCAGACTACATCGGGCCCGCAAGTGGCTTTGATGCGAATGTATTCTACGGCATCTATTGCAATGCATGCAATGTGGCAAGATATTCTTTAATCAATGCAGCTAATGCGCTACCTCAAACAAATAATTGGTTTGTCAATACTACGCATCAAAATATCAACCTTGGAACGCATGGGGCATTTGGACATGCTGCTACAACAACCGCATTAGCACCCAATCCTATAGTTATAGTAAATGGCGTAGAGACCATAAGACTATCAAGTAGAGCAATAATAACAGATGTCATCTCAATGAATGCATCAAGCTGGTTAGTATTCGATCCGATCAATGCAGCAGCAGTTACAAATAGATTTAATGCCACATTCACTAGAGATAATATCGGTATGACATGGGGCGGGCGAGCCTTAAAAGTAGACCAGAAGAATGATGGGGTAGGCACCGTCGTGGGTACGCAAAGCATAGACGGCGGAGCAAATGACCTAAATAATACCGTATCAAACAAACCAAACAAAAGGTTAGACTGGTGAAAAAAAAAGGTTTTTCCTTAATCGAGCTTATATTATCGATCGTAATAGTAGGGTTAACTATGGCGACGGTGCCAAATTTAATTGCAAAAGTATCGGAGAATAATCGCTTGGCCCTTGTTCAAGAAAGCGTCATGGACGGCAAAACTAGGATGGGGTTAGTACTTACCGCTCCATGGGGTTGCACGAACGATATCTCTCTTCAGCTTGCTCCAACTCCTATATTCGGCGGCTTGGCTAATTTTTACGCTTTAAATGGGATAGATGGCACAAGAAGGCGAAACTTTTCTGCAATAGCAAGAGATACTGCATGTGCATCTTGGGAACAAAATCTTGATTCTTATAATAACAATAGGATAAATATGAATAATATCCCTCAAGATGCCGCTACTACCTATAGCAGAGATAACATTATAAGCTCAACCCTTGTAACCAGCGTAAACAACACTAATATGTCAGGAGTGGCAAATCAGGATATAAAACAAGTAACCATCGCTGTTACCACAAATAATACTAGAGCTAATAATAATGGCCATCAAATAATCTTGAGAGCTTACTCAGCAAATATAGGTGATGCGCCTGCGCTTTTAACTAAGGTTTGGTGATAGAAATGAAAAAAGCCTTTACCTTGATTGAACTTATGATGGTTATAGTTATAATGGGAATAATATCCTATGCCGGGGTGGAAATAACCTTGAATATATATAGAAATTATCTTCAAAGTAGGGCTATAAACACTCTAGAAATGCAAACCGAATTAGTTTTAGAGCAAATTGCAAAACGGCTTTCCATTCGCGTTAGAGGCTCAACGATAGGAAAGCAGCTTAGCAATAACGGAAATGGCACATTTGTATCTACCCAAGGAGCTGGATTGGACAACACCTTCCCCATTCTTGAATGGGTAACCTATAGCTACGAAAGTTTTCAAGACGGTAGCTGGACTGGCTTTATAGACCTAAATAATCCAAATACTAGCGCCGCAAAAAACCCTGCAACAAATAGCGGACGACTATCAACGCCTGGAAGTAGGCTTTTGGTGCAAAATTTACAAACTGATCCAGCTTCCGCAAATCAAAACATACGAGATCTTACCAATGGACGGGCCAGTTTAAACAATGGAAATATAGGTTTGATATTTAAAGGTACGGGTCTAAATGTAAATTCATCTTTCGGCTATAATCGCACAAACGCACAGTCTATAGCTTTGGTTACAAAGAATACCGCCGACACCGTATTGAGTATTAGAAATTATAGAGGTCAGCTTATTTCTGAACAGTATTATCTGCTTCATACCGCTTATGCAGTGGTCCCTGGTCAAGCTAGCGCTAACGGAGATTTTAACTTATTGCTTCATTATAATTTTCGCCCATGGGCAGGAGAAGAATACAATGACGGAAGCTCGGATATACTAGCTACAAACGTAACAAGATTTAATTTTACAGAACTCAATAATGTCATGGTTTTAAAGCTATGCATAAGAGATGCCGGAAGATCGCTTGGTAACGGCGAAGAGGAAACTACCGTATGCAAAACAAAGGCGATATACTAATGAGAAAAGGTTTTAGTTTAGTTACTGCGATTATTTTTATAGTTTTAATAGCTACTTTAGGCATGTTTTCATTAAATATCTCGGCGACTACAGCAAGACAAACCACTCATATTTTTTTGCGAGAACAAGCAGAACTTCTGGCTCAGGGCGCTACAGAGATAGCTATTTTTAATCTCCTACGGGTGGATTTTACGCAAGCAGCAAACTGTGCAAGCTTAGACAGAAATGCGGTGATAGTCCCGCAAACGTTTTATCCTACCGGAGTTCAAAACACATCCTTATTTGATATCAGAGTAACCATAAACAGGGTATTTGGTACTATAGGAGCTTGCGACGGTACTGCCGGTAGAGGTACGGCAGTAATCCCGATATCTACCGCTGCATCTGCCGGAACGGTTATATTAGACGTAGTCGTTAGGTCGGCAAATGCCAATGTCCCGCCGATAAGAATTCACAGACGCACGATTCAAAAGCTCTAAAATAATACTTTATATGCTATAATGTTAGCACTTTAACGTAAAGGAGAGATGATGAATCTAAGCATCGTAGGTAAACAATTTGACCTAACAGACCCAATCAAACAACATATAGAAAACGCATTTGATGCGCTTAACAAATACGGACTGGATATTATTTCGGGTCGTTGCGTAGTTTCTGCGGACGAAAAAAACGGCAAAAAAGGCTTTAGCGTAGAATTTGCGCTAAATTTGGCAAAAAAAGACACGATCGTAATCCGCCACAAAGATAAAGATCTATACGCTGCAGTCGATCTTGCGCTTGAACGCGCGTCAAAAGTACTTCGCCGCGAGCACGACAAAAACACAACCGTCAAAAATAAAGACGATGGCAAAGCTGTTAGAGCTGCGATTGCCGACGAACATATAAACGACGGCGAGGTAGATGAGATAATACCTATGGAGCTTGAGCTATATAAACCACTAGAGATAGAGGAGGCTATGCAAAAGCTAAAAGATAGCGATGCACAGTTTTACGTATTTAACGATATGGACGCCAAAATGCGCGTGATCTACAAACGCTCTGACGGCAAATTCGGACTTTATTAATCAAATTTAGGCGAGATAAACTCTCGCCTTCTTACTTTTTAAATCCACAAAGATACCAATCAAAATTCAATCATTCTTGTTGCCGACTTCATAGTAAATTGCTTAAATTTTATGAAATAAATCTCAAATTTCAAAAACTATCAACGATAAAGAATTTTACATAATACAGATAAAGCGCTTTTAACGGAAAGATTTTTAGGTAAAATCAAAATTTGAAAGATATTTTTAAAGGCTCAAGATAAGTTAAAAACTTTCAAAGGAGTTTTTAACTATGATCCTGTCGA
>NZ_CALHXD010000101.1 GCF_938040115.1 uncultured Campylobacter sp.
GTGCCTAGCACCTTTAAAAGCGGCGTGGACTCTGGCATCACGATGGTGGCGGGCGTCTTAAACTCGCGCGCTGAAATAGCTACGCCTTGGGCGTGATTGCCGGCACTTGCTGCGACGACGCCTTTTTTACGCTCCTGCGCGCTTAAATTTGCGATTTTATTATACGCGCCGCGGATCTTGTATGCGCCCGTACGCTGGAGGTTTTCTTCTTTTAGGTAGATGAGCGCGCCGCTTGCGAGGCTTAGCTTTGCGCTGTAGGCAAACGGCGTCTTATACACAAAGCCACTTATCGTGCGCTTGGCTTGGATTATTTTATTTAGAGAGATCATTTTAGCCTTTCGTTTTTTGTTTAAATTTTACTTCTTATCGCTTTTGCTTGCGCGTTTATTTACCGTATTTTTGCTTACGTTTTCTTTATTTTTATTTATGTTTTTTGTTTTTGCCCTATCTGCTACGTTTACGGCGCTACCTCAAAATCGCGCTTAGCCATCAAATTTAGCACACTCAAGCCTTTGTAGCTCGATTTTTATGCACCTATCCTGCACGAAATTTATCCCGTTTTCGCGCGCGATCGCTCCCGCCTCATCGTTTGTGATACCAAGCTGCAGCCACAGCGTTTTCACGCCTTTTTTGACGGCGTCCTTTACTAGCTCGCTAGCAAACTCGCCTTTTCTAAACATCACGGCGATGTCGATATCTTGGTCTATTTGGGCCAAATTTCGATAAACCTTACGCCCTAAAATTTCATCAAATTTTGGATAAATAGGAAATACGTTAAAACCGCGCTCGATGAGAAATTTCGCAACCTCATTGCTAGGCTTGCTCTCGTCAGGACTAAGGCCCACGACCGCGATATTTTTAGCGGCGGATAAAATTTGCCCTAGATCGTTAGGCATTTTTACCCTTTAAAAGCACGCCGCACTCGATATGAGCGGTATTTGCAAACTGATCAAATACGGCAAATTTGACCGCCTCGTGCGTCGCGGCAAGCTGCGCTAGATCGCGCTTTAGACTCTGGGGCGAACAGGAGATATAGATGATATTTTCGTAGTTTTTGATGAAATTTATCACGCTCTCATCAAGCCCCGCGCGCGGCGGATCAACCAAAACGTGCGAGAAGTCGTAGCTAAAGATATCAAGCTCTCTTAGGCGGTTAAACTCGCGCTCGCGCCTAAACGCGCTCATCAGCTCCTCGGCGCTCATTCGCAAAAATTTGATGTTATCTACGCCGTTTAGTTCGCAGTTTTTGAGCGCATTTGCGATCGAGCTTTTGGATATTTCGGTTGCCAAAACGCGCTTAAATTTTTCCGCTAGCGGAACGGTAAAGTTGCCGTGTCCACAGTAAAGCTCAAGCAGATCCGAGCCGTGCTCTACACACCCCTTCGCCCATGCGATCATCTTTTCGTTCACGGCGGTGTTTGGCTGGATAAAAGCTCCGTCGCCGAATGTAAATTTATAAATTTTACCGCCGATGTTTAGGCTGTCCTCTAAATTTAGATCGCCGCTTAGCAGCTTTTGCCCCTTTGCTCTCGCAGCTATCGTTACGCGCAGGTCGGCAAACTCGCGTGCTAGGCTCTCTATCTCGCTCTGCTCGGCCTCGCCTAGACGCTTATGGTAGAGCAGCGTCGCTAGTATCCCGCTCGCGCACGAGATAAACTCGGCGCCAAACAGCCTCTCTTTTAAAATTTGATTTTTCGCAAGCGCCTCAAGCAAACGCGGCATCAAATTTGCAATAGGATCGGCTACTTTTGGGCATTCGTCTATCATAATTCGCTTGGTTTTGGCGCCGTGCATCGTGTATGCTAGATCGACCGCGCTATGCCAAATATCGTGCCAGACTCCAAACTCCGCCCTAGTGCGGTAAGCGGCACTCTGCGAGGCAAAAAACTCAAATTCGCCGCTATAAAAGGACTCAAATTCGCGCCTTATAAACTCGGTTTTAAATTTAACCTGTTCCTCGTAAGGCATATCAAGGGTGCAGCTACCGCACTCTCCTAAAAATTTGCAAAACTTATCGGGCAAATTTAAACCCTCTGCCCGACGAGTCTAACAACCAAAGCCGTCACCAAAAGCCCCAAAGGAAGCACTATCCAGATGCTTAGGCCAAGCGCGACCGGAAAATATCCCGCAAAAATACTAATCGCGCAAACTGCAAGCGCATAAGGCATCTGCGTCTGGACGTGATCGATGTGGTTACATCCTGCGCCCATAGACGAGAGTATCGTAGTATCCGAGATCGGAGAGCAGTGATCGCCGAATATCGCGCCCGTTAAAACGGCTGAGATATTTACTATCATATACGCATGCAAGGCGTCGCCCTCTAGTCCGCTGTACATGCCCACCGCGCTAGCTAGCGGTATCGCAAGCGGCATCAAAATGCCCATCGTACCGTAGCTGGTGCCGGTAGAAAAGCTGATAAACGAACCCAGCATAAAAATCGCCGCCGGAAGGACGATCTTTGGCGTAGACTGCGAAAGTAGATCAACTAGATAGCGAGATGTGCCAAGCTCTTTTATAACAGAGCTTAGCGACCACGCAAGAAGCAAGATGATGATCGTAGTTATCATAGTTTTCCAGCCCTTACCCCAGGTTTCTATCGCCTCGCGCACGGTCAAAATTTTTCTATAAACGGCCATAAATATCGCCACCACCGTAGCTAGCAAAGCCGACTGAAATAGCGCCACAGACGCATCGGCAGCGCCGAACGTAGCTTGGAAAGTGTGGAACGTAAGCGGATGAGCCTTCGCGCTCTCAAGAGCCTCGCCCTCAAGCGCACCCAGACCGCTAAAGTAAAAGCTAACGAACGCGCCCAAAATAAGCACTAAAAGCGGAATAACGGCGTTTGAGCTTTGTAGTTTGATATTTTCTTTAGGCTCTAGCGTCTTGTCCTCGACGTCCTCGATCATGGCTCCGCCGCGTCTAGGGTGCAGTTCGCCCGCTCTAGCTCTGCGCTCGGCTTTTAGCATACCGGCAAATTCGCGCCCCATAAACGCGGTGCAGACGATGAAAAACAGCATGAAAAGGTTGTAAAATCTATAAGGCATCGTCTCGACAAAGATGCTAAATGCATTTACGTTCGTTATGCCGATGAGCTCGTAGCCTTGCTTTATGAGCGAGATCTCAAGCCCGACCCAAGTCGAGATGACGGCTAGACCCGCGATCGGAGCGGCGGTAGCGTCGATGATAAAGGCTAGCTTTTCGCGAGAGACTTTAAATTTGTCCGTTATCGGGCGCATGATAGGGCCCACGATGAGGGAGTTTGCGTAGTCGTCGAAAAAGACGAAAAGTCCCATCACCCAAGTTGAAATTTGAGCAGAAACGCCTGTTTTAGCCTTTTTGCTTAGCCATATCGCCACAGCCTTGGTTCCGCCCATTTTGGTGATGAGCGCGACCACGCCGCCGATACAAAGCACCTGAAGCACGATGCCCGCGTTCCAGCTATCGGCCAGCGAGCCCACGACCCTTTTTACGATGTCGGTAAAGCCCTTTACGAAGGTCATCGGGATGCTTGAGTCGATGACGTTTATGAGAAACGTTCCGCTAAAAACGCCGATAAAAAGCGACAAAACGACGTCTTTGGTGATAAACGCCAAAACTATCGCCACCACGGGCGGGATGAGCGTCCAAAAGCCGAAAATTTCGGCATTTTTTTTCGCTACTTCGGGATCTACGGCTAGCGCCAAGATCGGCAAAAGCGACAAAAATAAAATCTTTTTCATCAAAAACTCCTTTTTGTTTTTCGTCGGTTTAATCAAATTTTCCGCCCCGCGTGCCATCGGTCGGTATTTAAGGCATAAATTTAGCTAAATGCGGCTTAAATTTTTGTTTTAAATTCGCTTAGAATTCAAAAATTTTAGCTCTTTATTAAAAATTTATGTTAAAAATAAGGCTTTGGTGGAAATTTTGTTTAAAACTGCGCTCGGCGGCAAATTTTAAATTTGGTCATGATTTAAATTTTGCAGGGAATTTTCAAATTTGGTTTGTTGGTCAAATTTTGTATTTAAAGTGCAGAGTGTCATTTGGATAAAAAGGTAAATTTACGATATCTGCTTCAAGCCCCACGGATTCAAAGTATTATTAAGACCGCCGCTCAAAATTTAATGCCAGGAATCAAATTTCGGACTAAATTTAACCAAAACGGTCAAATTTAACCCAAATCCGCAAATTTAACGGCAAAAGCCTACTTTTTCTCTATAAAAAGCCCGGCCCAAGTCTGCTGCGTCGCCATCGCCTCGACGACGTTGATATTGACGCGGTGAGGCATATTTAGGCAGTTTAGCACGATCTGCGCGATATCCTCGGCGGTGATGTACTCCACGCCCTCGTAAACCGCGTCAGCCTTAGCCTTATCTCCGCCAAAGCGAACCTCGCTAAACTCGGTCTTGCAGATACCCGGAGCTATCTCGGTCACTCGTATACCGGTGCCGCGTATGTCGTTACGCAAATTTCTACTAAATTGCTTCACAAAAGCCTTACTAGCGCCATAAACGTGACTACCCGGATACGGCCATGCGCCAGCGGTCGAGCCTAGATTAAAGATATAGCCGCTCTTTCGCGCGATCATGAGTGGCAAAACGGCCTTCGTCGAGTACAAAAAGCCCTTGATATTGGTATCAACCATCGTCTCAAAGTCCTCGATGCTAGTCTGCGCCACGCCTTCAAGTCCCAGCGCCAGGCCTGCGTTATTTACGAGCACTTCGATATCGCAAAACTCCTGCGGTAAATTTGCCACGCCGTCAAAAACCGCCTTTTTATCGCGGATATCTGCGACGATGATGTGCGTATTTCCAAGCTCCTTTGCCAGAGCTTCGAGCCTTTCCTTGCGGCGAGCCAGCGCTACGATCTTGTAGCCTTCGCGGCTGAGCGCCCTAGCTATCGCCTCGCCAAAACCCGACGTAGCCCCAGTAATAAAAGCCGTTCCTTTCATATTTTCTCCTTATTCGGTGATCAAATTTGACTCTAGCCCCATCGCCCTTAGATACTGCGCGTTGATCTCTTTTTTGCCGATGATTGCGTAGTCTAGGGCATTTAGCCCGTTATCATCCACTGCCTGCACGTCCGCGCCGTTATCTACCAAAAGCTGTAATATCTCCACGTCCGCCGCTCCCGCCGCACTCATCAGCACGCTTTTTGATGCCGCGTCAAAGTCGCATAGCTTTACGAAGCTCGGCAGTTGGACGCTCAAATTTGCGCTATATGCAAGCTTGGTGCTCATGTCTATCAGCCTTTTGTTTACTAGCGCTCCGTTTCCTAGTAGAAATTTGACTAAATTTATATCGTTTAGCTGCACGGCCTTAAAAAGCGGAGTGACGCCGAGCAGATTTTCGTAGTTTACGTCAGCGCCGCTGGCAACTAGAAGCTTTACGTTATTTAAATTTTTAAGCGCGAAAAATAGCGAACTCTCAAATCCGTAGTTTAAATTTACACCAGCGCGCAAGAATTCCTTTATGATGTCCTCGCTTTTTTCGTAAAGAAGCGCGGCGTTAAAGGCATTTTGTAGCGAGCTTTGCGACACGGCGCCAGAATATATCGCCTCATTTATGCCGTATTTTGTAAAGGTCGGGTCGCTAACTTTTCTCGCAAACTCGTCCATATCGCCGTTTTGCAGAGTCGCGGCGGCAAATTTTAAAAACTCGTTTGCAACCTTTGAAGCGTAATAAATCGCACTGCCTTCGTCTATTTTAAAATTTGATTTGTAGTAGTTTACCAGCAGCCCCAAGACGGCGTTGTAGTCTTTGTTAAAGTCCTTAAAGACCGTGAAGTTACTTAAACTTTGATGTCCCCAGTAGCGAAGCCTGGCTCTGTTTTGCGATACGAGTTTTTCGTATTCGTCGGGACTTTCTAACTCTTTTGCGTAAATTTCAGGTGCATAGGAGGCTTTTAAAATCTTAAATTTAAACTCGTTTAAATTTTTAGTCGCTAAATTTCCGACGCAAGCAAGGCTTTCGGCGCGGATCTTTTGGGCGGCCGAGAGTAAAATTTGAGCCTCTTTTATCCCCAGGATAGAGTCGTTGCAGTTTGGCTCAAATTCACCCGAAAATGTTAAATTTTGAGAGAAAAACCGCTGCTTTTCGGTTAAAGCGTCATCGCAGCTAAAATCTGCAAAAACAAAAGAAAATGACAAAAATATCGGCAAAATAAATCTCATCGTATGCCTCAATATCTTTTAATTTTGATAATTCTACCAAAAAATAATTTGGTAAAAATAAATTTACCGCTCATTAAAGCAAACATTAGCAAACGCGGCTTTTAGCTTCTCGTAAAGCGGAGTAAAAGGCACGCCGTTTACGCGCACCTCGGCGATGGAGGTGATAAAGTTCGTATCGCCGCTCCAGCGCGGCACTAGGTGATAGTGCACGTGCTCTGCGATGCCCGCACCCCCTGCTTTGCCCAGATTCATCCCGATATTTACGCCCGCCGCATTTAGTTCGCGTTTTAAAATTTTCACGCCCTCGCGCACGTAGGCGCTCATCTGCGACCACGTCTGCTCGTCTAGGCTTTCGATATTATCTGTGTGCACGTAAGGTATCACCATAAAATGCCCGGGCGTATACGGGTAGAGATTCATAATCCCAAAACACCGCTTTGCGCGAAACAAAACACCCGTCTCGGCGTCTTTTTCGGGATGATTTACGACATTGCAAAAGACGCATCCCTGCTCCTTTTTGCCGAAATATTCGCTCCTCCACGGTGCGCAAATGTGCTCCATATCAGCCCTCCTTTACGGTTTTTACGGCTTTTGCCAAGTCCTCTTGCCTCATAAAATGCTCGCCTATCAAAAACGCGTCGGCTCCTTGCGCGTGTAGCTCTTTTAGCTGCGAATGCTCATAGATGCCGCTTTCTGCGACGATAACGCTTGCGTTTTTGATTTTAGAAAATAGCCTCTCGCAAAGGCTCATATCCATCTCAAACGTGCTTAAATTTCGGTGATTTACTCCGACTATCTTTGCGCACGCAAAATTTGACTTTTCTACATCCTCCTCGTCGTGCGTCTCGACCAAGGCCTCAAGCCCCAAAGAGCGCGCGTAATCAAGTAGCCGCTTTAGCTCATCGGCGCCAAGAGCCTTTGCGATAAGTAGGATAAAATCGGCTCCATAAACGAGCGCTTCTAAAATTTGATACTCGTCTACGATAAAATCCTTGCGAAGCAGCGGCAGCGAGCTTTCGCGTCTTATGGCCGCCAGATACTCCAAATCTCCTTTAAAAAAATGCGGCTCGGTTAGAACCGAGATAGCGTTCGCGCCGCCTTTTTCATACTCTTTGGCTATCTCTACGGGCGCAAAATTTGGCCTTATCAGCCCCTTGCTAGGGCTTGCTTTTTTAACCTCGGCGATGATGCGATACGGCTCTTTTGCACTACTTTTTAGCGCTTTTACCGCGTCTTTTATCTCGCGCGGATTTTTCGCCGCGAGCTCTTGTAGTTTTTCAAAAGGCGTTTGCGACTTTCGCAGCGCCAAGTCCTCTTTCGTACGCTTGATTATCTGATCTAGTATCATTTTTTACCCTTTTTTAGGCACTCTTTGATAGAGTTTATGTGCTCTTTGCCCTCGGGCGAATTTACAAATTCCTCATCGTGCAGGACTTGTTGCATTATTTCGTCGGCCTTTTTGCACTCGCCTAGCTTATAGTATCCCCAAGCTAGCGAATCTAGATAAAACACCGACCCAGGCTCTAGCTCTAGGGCTCTGTTTACTAGCTCTATGCCCTTTTTCGCGTCTATATCGTGATCTATGAGTAGGTAGCCGTAGTAGTTTAGATATAGTGCATTATTTAGCTTTACGGCTGATTTTTCAAAGTTGGCGATCACTTGTTTGAGGCTATCTTTACTTATCTTTTTTGTTTGTTTATCCGTATCTCTTTCGTACTGATATATCGCCATTTTGGCTTGATATTCGAGATTAAAGCTCTTATCAAAGGCCTCCTGTGCCTTTTTATACGCCTTAGCAAAATCCCCCGTCGCAGCGTAAAGATCCATTAGTGCATCGTCGTTATATGAGTATTTTTGTAAAAATTTGATAGCAGCGTCGTAATTTTTTTGATAGACGTAGACGCCGAGCACTTTTTCGAGATAGATTTTTTCTTTCGTCACTTCAAAAAGACTCTCGTAAACATCGATCATATCGGAGTAGCGGCCGTCCTGCGCGTAGATATCTACTAGCGCCGTGCAGGTCTCTACCTCGCAGCCGTCGATACGGCGCGAGCTCTCCAGGTGCCTGATCGCCTCTTTTTTGTCGTTCATTCTATTGTATAAAAGATCGACTATTCGCAGCAAATTTTCCACGCTTCTATCTAGCTCGTATGCGCGCTCGAGCTCGCCCAGAGCGGCTTTGTTGTCGTTTTGCATCGAGTAGACGGCAGAGAGCATGACGTGGTTTTTAGAGACGTCCTCTTTTTGGACGAGCTCTTTCATGATCTTTGCGGCTTCGTCTAGTTTGTTTTCGCTCATCAAATTTGCGCCCTGTATGCGAAGCACGTCCACGTCATCTTTTAGCACTTTTTGGCTGAGCGCTAAAATGCTTTTAAAATTTACGTTTTTAGAAAAAAACGCGAGCCTGAGCGCCTCTTTTAGATAGTCGGTATTTTTGGTTTTTTCGTAAAGCTGCTCATAAAGCTCGGTCGCCTCGTCGTGATTAGCGTTTTCGACCGCCAAAAGCGCCTTGATAACGTATAAATTCTCATCAAAACCGTCTTTGGCGGTAGCAAAACAAGCAAGCAAGGCCGCCAATATAAATTTTAAAATCGCCTTATTCCCGCGCATTCTTTCTCCAATTCATTGATTTTATCCTTAAAATAGTCCCAAAACGGAAAGGTGCGGCACTGGCTCGGTCGAAAGTCGTAAACCGAGCAGTTTTTTGCCGTTTCGTCAAAAAAAACGCACGCAAATCCGCCCTCATAGGGCTTTTCTTTGAGACTAAATTTGTATCCGAATTTATCTAAAAATCGCGATCTAAACTCATCCTCGCTTATTTTTAAATATTCCGCCAGCGCCGAGATTTCCGCGGAGCTTATCCATATATAGCCGCTTTCTCCCGTGCAGCATTTGCCGCCGCACAGCTCGCACTTGCTAGCGTCAAATTCATAACCAAAGCCGCTTTGTCTTAGCAAATTCACTCCGCAGCGTCCTTGCTTTGCGTGTTTGCCGTAGCGAAAATTTCAGCTGCCTTTTTACTATAAACGCCGCCTACAAAAACAAAAATCGGCGGTAAAATTTGAGTCAAAGATTTTGAGCTTTTTTTAGCCTCGATTAGTACCAAATTTGCCGCGCCGCCCGCTTTTGGATGCACGAAGCAAAGCCTAGTAAGCGTAAATTTAAATTCGCTCAAACAAAGCAAAATTTCAGATATACGCTTAGCGTCGTAACAAAAGCTAAAAACTCCGCGCGGCTTTAGCAGCGAATTTGCGCTACCCACAAGCTCTCTAAGCGATAAATTTTCGCTATATCTAGCGGTGCGGAGATGCTCGTTCTCGCTTTTTTTCGCGCCGTCGTGGTAAAAGGGCGGGTTTGAGACGATGAGATCATATCTTTTTTCACTCTTAAATTTAGCAAAATCAGCCGTTATAAACTCAGCTTCAAGCCCGTTTTGGCTAGCGTTTGCGGCGGCTAAATTTACGTTATCTTCTAAAATATCAAGCAAACTGAGTGAAATTTTAGGAAAATCGCGCTTTAAAAGCAGCCCCAAAACCCCGCTACCGCAGCCGACCTCTAGCACCTCGCCGCGCACTCCGCCCTCACGGATAAAGCCATATAAAAACATCGTGTCGCTGTTGTAGCGGTAGCCGTTTTTGGGCTGAGTGATTATCATCTATATACCTTGATGATAAATCCTTGCTTATCCTGAGAGGTGATTATGTCATTGCTGTACGATATGCGCGAAAAGTCGCCGAATTCATCTTTTATCATCTCGCCGGCAACCTTGGCGCGCTCTTTGCCGATACCAAAATTTGCGTATGAGTTGATCTTTTCAAGCTCGTCTTGCGGGATCACTTTTGCTGCTTTTGACGTGGCAATAAAGTTACCTCGGCTCACTATCGGCGTGATTTCGAAATAATAATTTGAATTATAACTCTGCAAAAAGTCGCTTACTTTGTTTTTGCAAACTTGCGTCGGCCTGTCTGAGCCCGCGCCCATATCCGTACACTCGACTGAGGCAATGAAAACCACCTTTTTGGGCACTTCGGCTCTAAAATTTAGCTGAATTATCTTTTTTAGGTTTTCGTTTTCGCTCATTAGTTCCTCGTTTTTAGTCATTATTTGCGCTACTTCGCCCTTTGCGATGTTTTTTTGCGAACTCGTTTTGGCTAAATTTTCCTTCGTGTCGCTTAGATCTTTAGCTCCGTCTTGTATCTGTTTTCTTAGAGTCGCGAGCTCTGCGTCTTTTTGCGTCAAAAGCTCATTTAGAGCATCTAGTTGCTCTTTATTTTCCTTTGCTGTTTTGATATCGTTTTCGACTAAAGTCGTAATTTTGTTATTTAAAATTTTATAGTTTTGGATATTTTTTTTACCAGCGGCGATCTCGTCCGCTAGCAGTTCTTTTTGGATATTTAGCGACTCGTTTAGCTCTGCAACCTTAGCTTCCGCATTTTGCAGTGAACTATCTTTTTGCGAAATTTGATTTTCTAACTCATAAATTTTACTCTTTAGTTCCGCCACGTTTTGCTCGGTTTCTTGGCGCTCGTTTTCAATCTGACTTTTTAGCTTTTCAAGCTCGGTTTTATATATAGCCTCGTTTTGTTCAATCTCTTTTTCAAATCCTTGTTTTTCTTTCTCGAGCTTTGCGACTAACTCTTTATTCGTCGCGTTTAGCTCATCATTTATCGCTTTTAGCTTAGCTTTTGACTCGGCTTTTTTATTTGCGTTTTCAAGGCTCGCTTCAAGCTCGCTTATTTTTTTCTTGTCCGCGTCTTGTTCTTTTTCTAGGGCGGCGATCCTATTTTTGGATAAATTTTGAGCATTTAGAGCCTGAGCGTTGTATTCGCTAGCGATCCTTTTTATCTCGCTATCTTTTAGGCTCAGCTCGTTTGCGAGCCTAGCATTTTCGCTCTTTAGTTTTGCGGTCTCTTCGTTTGCCATTCTTAGTTCGCTTTCAAATTTAGCCTTACTAGATAGCGCTTCGCTTTTTAGCTCGTCGTTTTGGGTCTCGAGCCGTTTTAGAGCATTTTGACTTTCGCTTTGCGTTTTGGCGCTTGATTTGTCAAATTCGCTCTGCTTTTTTTCAAGCTCGGCTTTTAGAGTTTTGATCTCGCTGCGAAGAGAAGTCAAATTTTGCTCTAAATTTTTATTTTTTTCGTTTTCTTCTTGCGCTTTGGCTAGTTTTTTATTTAGCTCGTCGATCGCGCTTATACGCTGTTTGTCATTAGCGCTGGCGGCTTGTTTTCGCCTGGTTTCCAGCTCGGCTTTTTGATCGCTTAAGATATTTGAGATTTCTAGATTTTTGCTCACTAGATCGACGTTATCGTCATAGAGTAGCTTATTTTGAGCGCGCAGGACGCGGATTTGCTCTTTTAGCTCGTCCTCGTCGCCTAAAATAGGTGCGTCCGTATAGTTCGCATCCAAATTTTTAGCATATTTTTCCTGCGGCAAAACTTGACTTAGGATAGCCGAATTTGTCTCATTCGTAGTACTTGCGCCCTCATTTTTAGGCGCTTCTTCGACGTTCATTATCTGCACGGCGAGTTCCGTAGACTTTGCAGACGGTTTTGTAAACTCGAAATACAAATAATATCCGCCCAGTGTGAGCAAACAACCGCAGATAAAAAATAAGACTAAATTTAACGCTCTCAACTCTATTTTTCCTTGATGTCTTGGACTACCTTATGCGCATGATTTAGCGCGAGCACGATCGAGCCGCCGTTTTTTAGCACGATGTCGCCGCCGATATATAGGCCGTGTACGCTGCTTTCATAGTGCTCGTTTACGACTGGATCTTTATCTGCGTCAAGTTCAACTCCGCATTTTTGTAAAAAATCCACCGGAGTCGAGCCGCCGATAGCGTAGACGACCCTGTCGTAGACTCTGATTTTTCCGTTTGAAAAGTGCACTCTAACGCGTCCGGATTCGTTTTCGATCTCGGTGATGTCGTGGTTTAGTCGCACTTTTAGCTTATTTGCTTTTTCTAGTTCCCATAGTGCCGTTACGTTTACGTCATTTACGCGACTAAATTTATCCTTGCGGTAAGCCAGCGTCGTTTTGTTGTATTGGCAAAGCTCGATAGCGTACTCTACGGCCGAGTTTCCGCCGCCTACTACGAGGACTTTTTCGCCGCTAGAACAGGAGTTTAGATTAAAATTTACGACTCCGTTTAGCGAAGGCGGGATTTTATAATCAGGCTTATTCGGACGTCCCATTTTGCCGATACTTATCATCACGTTTTTGGCCTTGTAATCGCCCTTTGCGGTGTGCACAAAAAACAAACTGTCTTTTTTCTTGACACTTTCGACCTCGGAGTTAAACACGGCCTCGATCTTTTCCTCATCTAGCAGCTTGTCGAAATAATCAAGCGTGCTCTCTTTTGTGCCGTCTTCAAAGGACACGATGCCGTGAATGGTGCTGTCTTGACCTTTGTACTCCTTATCCACGCGCTTATTGTCTTTGTAAAATTTTCTTATAGTTTGGCTGTGGTTATCACCCTTTTCGAGAAGCAAAACTTTTTTTAATCCATTGGCTCTCGCCTCTACGACGGTCGCGATGCCGCAAGGGCCGCCGCCTATCACGATAATGTCGTAAACATCGCTCATTGATTCTCTCCGATTTGATAATTTTTCATTAATGTAGCGAAAATTGTATTAAATTTTAAGAAATTCGCGAAATTTGGGGTAAATTTAATTTAAAAAAGACAAAAACGGTCAAATTTAAAAGACAAAAGGCAAGTGAGATCAAATTTGGCTTGTTTAAATTCGGTAAATTTGAGAGCCAAATTTGAAGCGCATCAAATTTAAAGGGGTGCAAATTTCATCAAATTTACGCCCGCTAAAGCTAAATTTTCTTTAAAAACTCGGCGATTAAAAACGCAAGTTCTAGCGACTGATCGGCGTTTAAGCGCGGGTCGCACTGCGTCTCGTATCTGTGCGCCAGATCATTCTCGTTTAGTTTAAACGACCCGCCCGTGCACTCGGTCACGTCCTGACCCGTCATCTCTAGATGCACGCCGCCAGCATGCGTACCTTCTGCTCTATGTATCTCGAAAAAGCTCTGCACTTCGGCTAGGATTTTATCAAATTCGCGCGTTTTGTAGCCGTTTGCGGCTTTTATCGTGTTGCCGTGCATCGGATCGATGCTATAGACGATATTTAGGCCTTCGCGTTTTACTTCGCGTAGGATTTTAGGCAGTCGCTCGCCGATTTTATCCGCGCCCATTCTGATGATTACGTTTAGTCTGCCCGCTTCGTTTTTAGGATTTAGCGCATTTGAGAGCGCGATGACGTCCTGTGCGGTTGCGTTTGGTCCGATTTTGACGCCTAGAGGATTATGCACGCCGCTTAAAAAATGCACGTGAGCGTCGTTTATGCCACGAGTGCGCTCGCCGATCCAGAGCATATGCGCCGAACAGTCGTACCAGTCGCCGGTAAGGCTATCCTCTCTAGTGAGCGCCTCCTCGTACGGCAGCAAAAGCGCCTCGTGCGAGGTGTAGACCTTAGTTTCGCTAAGCGCAGGAGTATTTGAGGCATTTATACCGCAAGCCCCCATAAACGCTAGAGTTTGGCTCAGCTGCCTAGCTAACTCGCCGTATTTAGCGTCAAGCTCGGGCTTTTTGATAAAGCCAAGATTCCAGCGATTTACCTCGTGCAGATCGGCTAGACCGCCGCGAGAAAAGGCGCGAAGAAGGTTCATTGTGGATGCGCTTTGATAATACGCTTCGATCATGCGATTTGGATCGGGCACGCGAGCCTCGGCACTAAATTCAAAACCGTTTATGATGTCGCCGCGGTAGCTGGGTAGCTTTACGCCGCCTTGCTCCTCGTAGTCCGAGCTTCTAGGCTTAGCAAACTGACCCGCCACGCGTCCTACTTTTACGACGGGGCAGCGTCCGGCAAAGGTTAAAACGATCGCCATTTGCAGCATCACTTTAAACATATCGCGGATATTTACGGCGTTAAAATTTAAAAAACTCTCCGCGCAGTCGCCGCCTTGGAGCAAAAACGCCTCGCCGTTACAAACCTTGGCTAGGTCTTGTTTTAGGTTTCTAGCCTCGCCGGCAAAAACTAGTGGCGGCATCGTTTTTAGCTTATCCTCGGCCTTTTTTAGCAAGACTTCGTCGGGGTAGCTAGGCTGCTGTAAGATATTAAATTTTCTCCACGAATCTCTACTCCACATCTTTAAACCTTTTTTAAAAATAACCCCGATTTTAACTAAAAGAACTTTTATTACAGATAAAATTTCAAATTTTACCCTCAAATTTGCCCTCGCTGCGCATTTTTGAGTAACATAAGCTTTGATTAACGACAAATAAATATAATTTCGCCAAAAAAGCGGAAAAATGCAAGACAAAAATCAAACCAAAATCGGCTTCATCTACGGCCTATCGGTCTTTATGATCTGGGGCGTTTTTCCTATTTATTTTAAACAACTCAGCGCGCTTTCGGCCACCGAGATCGTCGCTCACCGTATCATTTGGTCGGTGCTGCTTTTATTTTTACTACTCAAATTTGGCCGCAAACTAGGCGCCGCAAAGAAAATTTTAAGTAACAAAAAAACCGCGTTTTGGCTGTTTGTCACGGGACTTCTCATCGCCGCAAACTGGTGGATCTACGTCTACGCCGTAAATATCGGAAAAATCGTGGAAACTAGCCTGGGATACTTCATAAATCCGCTCGTAAATATGCTCCTTGGCGTGCTGATTTTAAAAGAAAAGCTATCGCGCGCAGGCAAATTTGCCATCGCTATCGTCTTTGTCGCTATCGGAGTGCAAATTTACGACGCGGGCGGACTGCCTATCATATCTATCATTTTGCCTATCACGTTTGGATTTTATTCGCTCATTAGAAAGCGCCTTAGCGTGCCCTCTTTGGAAGGGCTTTTCGTCGAAACCGCGCTCATAGCTCCTATCGCCCTCGTCGCGCTATTTTTCGTCGCGGCTAGCGGGCAAAACCACTTTAGTTTTTCGTGGTTTGGGCTTTTGATTGCTCTTTGCGGGCCTGCGACCGTAGTGCCGCTTTTGCTTTTTAACTCGGCGGCTACTAGGCTAAATTTGAGCACGATCGGCTATTTGCAGTATATTTCGCCCTCTATGCAGCTTTTGCTTGCCGTTTTTTACTACGGCGAGCAGATTAGCGCGCTAAAAGCGCTGTCGTTTTTGCTCATCTGGAGCGCGCTTGCGGTGGTTAGCTTTAGCGCGATTTATAGTAAAAAAAGCAAAATTTCAGTATAACCGCAAATTTAAATCAAAAAAGGAAAAACAATGTCATCTATCGCATTTTACGCCGTCATCTGCGTCATAGCCGCGCTCGTGCTCTACGCACAGATACAAAAGATAACAAGAAAGATCGATGAGAACGGCACTCTGGCAAATAACTCCCCCGAGGCCGTACGTCAAATTTCAGTGCAAAAGTATAAAGATTTTTGCGAGATAATAAACGGCGAGCTAAGAGAGCTAAAGATGAAAGCGCTCTACGACGACGCCCTAAAAAACGAGGATCTAAAAGAAAAATTTTTAGAAAGCCTAAGCGAGATGAGCAAGAAGCTCACATTTATCGAGACGATGAACACTGCTAGAAACCCCGATAAATGGGAAAGCGAGCTCTTTGAGGTGCTTAGCCGCCTAGACGATCTCGTCACGGAAAATTTCAAAGACGGCGAGCGCGCGGGCGACGAGATCAGACAGCGTCTGGGCGCGGAGTTTAGCAAGCTACAAAATTAAATCTTAAGTAAAAACGGGGTAATATCGCTTTTTTGATTTAACTCTATCTTTCTAAGGAAAAAACGGATGAGCTATACCAAAAAAGACCTCGTAACCGCTGCAAATTTAACCAAAGACGAAATTTACCATTTCCTAAATTTAGCCAAGGAGTTTAAGGCGCTAAACAACTCCGAGACCAAAAAAGCCAAGTCGCTCTACGGCAAAACGACCGTAAACGCCTTTTTCGAAAACTCGACTAGGACGCGAACGAGCTTTGAGATCGCAGCTAAGCGCCTCGGAGCCGACGCGATAAATTTCACCGCCTCAAGCTCCAGCACCAAAAAGGGCGAAACGCTCATCGACACCGTCCACAACATCGTCGCGATGAAAACGGACATCGTGGTCGTGCGCCACTACAGCTCGGGCGCAGCTAAATTTATCGCCGAGAACACCGACGCTCACGTCGTAAACGCCGGCGACGGACTAAACGAACACCCTAGCCAAGCGCTGCTTGATCTTTTTACTATACTAGAAAATCGCGGCAGTCTAGAAAATCTCACGGTCGCCATCATCGGCGATATCTTTCACAGCCGCGTAGCTCGCTCAAACATCTACGTCCTAAAAACGCTCGGAGCCAAGGTTAAGCTCTTTGGCCCGCCGATGTTTTTAACGGGCATGGAGGCTTTCGGCTGTCAAATTTGCTCCGATATGCGCGAGGCCATCGAGGACTCGGACGTCATCATCATGCTGCGTATCCAGCTCGAGCGTCAGGACGATGAGATCGCATTTCCGTCCGTACGCGAATACTCCAAATTTTTCGGCCTAACCGCTAGTAAAATGCAATACGCCAAAGAGGGCGTCATGATCCTGCACCCGGGCCCGATAAACCGCGGCGTCGAGATAAACTCCGACGTAGCCGACGATCCGCGCTACTCGCACGTGCTAAATCAGGTCGAAAACGGCGTCGCCGTCAGGATGGCGATCCTAGATACTCTCATCAAAAACAAAGGCGCAAAATGAAAACTCTCATCAAAAACGGCACGATCGTAAATCATAACGGCTCGCAAAAAGCAAACGTCCTGATAGACGGCGACAAGATCGCTCTAATCACGGCTGACGAACCTGCGGCTGACAAAGTAATAGACGCTAGCGGCAAGCTAGTAATGCCGGGCCTTATCGATATGCACGTGCACTTTCGCGATCCCGGCCTTGAGTACAAAGACGATATAAACACGGGCTCTGAAACCGCGGTCGCCGGCGGCGTAACAACCTGCTGCCCGATGGCAAATACAAATCCCGTAAACGACAACGCCGTCGTCACGCGCGATATGGTAGCTAAGGCAAAAGCTCGCGGCCTCATAGACCTACTACCTATCGGTGCGATAACAAGCAAGATGGACGGCAAAAAATGCGTAGAGATGGGCGATATGACCGAGGCAGGCGCGGTGGCGTTTAGCGACGACGGTCTACCAGTAGCCAGCAGCGGCGTCATGAGATACGCGCTTGAGTACTCAAAGCACTTCGGCAGCTTCGTCATCAACCACTCCCAGGACTGCTCGCTATGCCGCGGCGGCCACATGAACGAAGGCCGCGTCTCGGCGATACTAGGCATCAAAGGCATGCCGCGCGAGCAAGAAGAGATCATGGTCTCGCGCGATCTACTGCTAGCTAAGCTAACAGGCGGCCACATCCACATCGCGCACGTTAGCTCCGAGTGGTCGCTAAAGCTCATCGCGCAGGCTCGCGCAGCCGGCATAAACGTGACCTGCGAGGCGACGCCGCACCACTTTACCTACACCGAGGACGAGCTGCTAGGCTACGATACGAACTTTAAAATGTCGCCGCCGCTTCGCACCAAATCAGACGTAGAGGCGATCAGAGATGGCCTAAAAAGCAGCCTCATCGACGTCATCGTCACCGACCATGCCCCGCACCATAACGACGAGAAATTTTTAGAATTCGACAAGGCGCCTTTTGGAATACTCGGCCTACAAACCCTCGTGCCTATGACGCTAGATTTGGTAAACGATGGCGTGATAAGTATCGAGCAGATGGCGGCTCTCACGTCCTATAATGCAGCTAAAATTTTAAAACTAAAAGACAAAGGCGTGATCGCGGAGGGCTACCTCGCCGACATCGCGATAATCGATCCAAATTTCGAATATCTCTACGACAAAAACCTAAATAAATCAAAATCCCAAAACTCCCCGCTGCTAGGCAAAATGCTAAAAGGCGCGGCGGTAATCACGATAAAAAGCGGAAAAACGGTGTTTGAGTTTCCAAACGTCGTGGCGTGATTTACTCAAATTTAGCGTAAATTTGAAATTTGACTTTGCGGCGGTTAAGGCTACCGCAAAATTTAACTAATCGGAGCAAATTTGAAAGAAAATACGGCCTCGCCGCAAACGCCCAAACAGCGTAAAAAACGCACGCTAAAAATAATTTTAGTCGTTTTTGTCATGATAAATTTATCCTTTTATCAAGCCGAAAGAAGAAAGCACATAAACGACGTCTATCCCGAGGCCAGAGAGTATTTCGTGCTCAATAACGTAGTGTACGCGTATAGGGTTATACTAAATAGCGTATTTGACGCCGATAGCGCCATAATGAAACCGCTAAACAAGCTACAAAGCTACCTTTATAACAAAGGCATAAAATATATCCCCGAAGACGATGCCGAAAGAGCTCTTTGGAACTATAAATTTAATCTTTACTTTTACGTGAGAAAAAACTATATGCCCAAAGAGAAATATTATCCAAGCCCATACGTCGTAGATAAAAAACAAACCGACCTGCTAGATAACGTATATCAAACGATGATCGAGCTTGACGCTAAGAAATTTAAAGATCCGAATTTAAGCCGAAAAAACTATAAGCTAGTTCCGATTTTGGCTGAATATTTTGTGTATTTTACTTATTTATACGCAGGGCATTCAAGCAAACTAGCGCCAGAACTGAGCAAAAAAGCCTTAGTCAAACAAGACGTCATAGATAAAAACAAACGTATCGTCGAAATCCTCTCGCGGTATCAAAAAAATATAAACGAAGATAAATCACTAAAACGAGAGTTAGAAACAGCAAACGATAGCATAATGCGCTCTTTATATATAGCTCTTATCGCTATATCTCAAAAGATTATTTACGCAGATATCTTAAAAAATAACCTATCCTGCGATAATCAATATATAAACACTTATCTAAACGCCATGAACTTTGCATACTCGGGAGATAATCCATTTTTTGCCTCAGAAAAATATAAAAATATAAAATACATCATAGATATAAACCTATGCGAAAACCTGGCGACCAAAACGACAATGTATAATCTAAACAAAATCTGCGGCGTAAAAATAGACAAATGCTATCCCGACGAAGAATACATAAATGACGAGATAGTAAATAAACCGAGGGATTTTTTGAATTAATGTTTTCGTGTTTTTAAAATTTTCGGCGAATTTGAGCAAAATAACACTCCGCACTTGACTATACACAAAAATAAACCCAAATTTGCCAAAGTCGAATTTAACCGACTTTGCGCACATCTTTTGCTTAATTTTTTGCCTTGTCACTGCACGGTTTCGACGACACTACTCAACCAGCCAAATTTACGACCGACTGCCGAGCAAATTTAACCGCCGAATTTATCAAAATTTAAAAGCTAAAAATATAAATCCACGCCGCCACGTCAGCTCGACCGATGATAAAAAACCGATCAAGCCGACCGCAAGCGACGCAAATTCATCAAATTCGGTTCAAATTTAGCCTCACGCGTCCTTGCCGTTTATCGCGTACGCCGAGCGTAAAAACACGTCCGTGCCAGATAGCAGCGCACTCTCGTCAAAGTCAAACGCGCCGTTGTGATGGCCTGCGGCGAGCTTGGTGCCGATCATCAGATAGCCGCTCTTGCCGCCTGCTTTTTGCACGGCGTGCATAAAGTGCGCGAAGTCCTCGCAAGCGCCGAAATTTAGATCCCGCACGATGAGCTCGTCCTTGATAAAAGGCGACTGGCGCGCGGCGCGCTCGTAGATATCGGTGATCTCCTCGCTGCTATCGCCTCCGCTCGTGCCGCCGGTTAGCTTCACGTCGTACTGCACGCCGTATATCTGCGCGACACCTGCTACGATGTCCATGCATTTTTTAAACATAAATTCATTTAGCTCGGTCGTTTCGCCGCGCGTTTCGCAGGCGATGTAGCCGTTTGGCGCGATGACGTTTCGCCCCTCGCCCGCTCGCAAAACGCCCACGTTTATACGCGTGACGCCGTCGGCATGTCGCGTGATACCGTGCATGGCTAGAGCCGCCTGGGCTGCAGCTAGCAGAGCATTTGCCCCTTCTTGCGGAGCGCCCGCCGCGTGAGCCGATCTACCCGTGAAATTTACGTCGAATTTCGACGTCGCAAGAAGCTTGTTCGTACCGCAGATGATGCCGCCGCTAGTCTTTGCCTGAAAGCCGATATGACCGCCTAGCAAGTAGTCCACACCCTCTAGCACGCCCGCTTGCTCCATCGGCACGGCGCCTCTCGTGCCCTCCTCGGCGGTTTGAAATATAAATCTAAATTTGCCCTTAAAGTCGTCCAAATTTTGCGCGATGAGTTTAGCCATCGCTAGGCCGATCGTGATGTGTCCGTCGTGCCCGCAGGCGTGCGTGATGCCGTCTATATCGGCTCTAAAGCCCTCTTTAAACGGTCTGTGCGCCTCATCCTTGCTCTCGGTCACGTCTACGCCGTCGATGTCGAATCTAAACGCAAGCGTCTTGCCCGGCCTGCCCGTATCAA
>NZ_CALHXD010000102.1 GCF_938040115.1 uncultured Campylobacter sp.
AACGCTTTCTTTGCGGTAGCTTTGGATTTAACGGCGCTAGACGGCCGGCTCAAACATCTTACGAAACGAGATATCGCCACTATCTTAAAAAGGCGGCTTAAAATTCGGTTTAGCGCGTAAATTTAAATTTTTACGGCCGGTAGTTTTAATGCAGCAGCGATATTTTCATTAGGCGGTTTGGTACTAAATATGCCGCTCTAAAATCCTTAAATACCGCTTGCGAAAATATCGCGTATCCGCAAATATAGCTCGAATTATCGTGCAAAAGGCGTAGGCGTAAATATACGAAAAGGCAAGCGCCCCAAATCTCCGATAAATTTACGCCAGAAATTAGAATTCGGCGATAATGGCCGAGCGGTATTAATCAAATTTTGCAAGCAGTTATCATCACTCCCCGTATTTTTTCTTTAGATCGTCCCACGTCACCAGCGTGCGTTTGCCCTCTAGGCTGCGGATGCGCGTGACGTCTTGCATCATCTCTAGCACCCCCTTAAATACGCCGTTTTCATCGCGAACGGCCACGTAGTAGATGTAGATAAATTTACCGTGAAGCTCCAGCCAAAAGTCGATCTCATCGCGCTCGCCCTTGCGGAAGGCGTCGATGATCTCCAGCACGCTAGCTACGCTCTCGCGCGGGTGGCAGTTCTTCACGTCGCGCCCGATGACGCCTGCGCTTCGCGGAAATACGCGGTGCTTGGTGTCGGTGTAAAATTTCACGATCTCGTTTTCGTCGACGAAGGAGAGGTCGACTGGCATGTGCTTATAAATGAGGTTGATTTGCTCTAGCGTGAGCTTGCCCGTGGCGACGTCAAAAACGGCGTTTTTATCGCTACTTGCGTTTGGATTTAGTCCGTATTTGCTCATCAAATTTGACAGCTCTTTTAGGAAATTCGGATTTAAAACCGCTTCGTTTAGGTTGTCGTTTTGTAAATTTGCCACGCTTAAATTTGACTCGCTTTGCAAATTTGCGTCCTTTAAATTTGCCTCAGGGCCGCCATTGGAGTTCAAATTTAACGGATAAAATTCGCTCGGCTTTTCGATGAGAAAATATCCGATCTCATCATCGCCGCGTCTCATCGCACGAAATTCCTCCTCGCTGATTAGCTCCAGCGACGTCGGATAGAGCGCCGCCTCCTCACGTGCGAGCAGATCGAGTAGATTTTCGTAGATCTCGTGCTGAGCCGCGATAAACTCGTCAACCTTGCCATCCTCTAGCAGCTCGCGCGCTGCGGCGATACCGTCGCGGACCTTGTTATCAAAGCTCCACATAAAGCGCGACGGGCGGTCAAATCCCTTGTTTTCGAGCATCGAGTAGAGTTGGTGCTGTTTTCTAGCAAAGTGCGTCCTGTTAAAGCCGCCTAGTTTGTCGTAAATTTCAAGCCACTCGTTTTTGATAAATTTCTTTTTTAGTAACTCTTTTGCCTTTGCGATTAGCTCGCGCGCGGCGTCGTTTTCGCTGATATAGGTAGCGATAGGATGGTCTTTTGGCAGCCTGGGGCGCTCGGCAGTTAGGATACCGCGCAGGATTTCTGAGAGTTCGGCGGCGTTTTCGTCGATAAACTCGCTCTTAAAGCCTAAATTTAGCAAATTTGCGCGCACGTTTTTAAAATCGGCCGGTGTGAGTTTCGTTAGCTCCGATTTCGCAGCTTTTCTAGAGGCGAAAAAATTTACCGTTCCGTTAAGATAATCCCTTAAGATCGCAGTCGCCAAGGCAACGGCGGCGTTATTAAATTTAATCATTTTTTATCCTTAACTTAAATTTTAAGGATTATACAAAAAGCGGAGAGTAAAAACTTTGATTTATCTTAAGCTGTAAATTTTGACGCCAAAGGTCGCGTCGATTTTTTCGGCATCCTTGCGCATTTTGATCGGAAAGTCGATTTTTACGATATTTTCGTAGTTTTGTAGCGCATCCATAAACTCGTAAAATTTAGCAGGAGTTTTCATGGAGCCCATTACCGTTAGCTCGTAGACCGAGATCTCACCGTTTTTTGCGGCCTCTTTTGGCTCGCTTAGATTTACGTTCATAAAGTACTTTGAGGCAAATTGAGTAAAATTCTCTACGTCAAATTTGTTTTCAAGAGCTTCTAATACGGCCTTGTCGTTTTGCTTTATCTCGTTTAGGGCTTTTGATTTGGTGTCGTAGAGCCTTTGTGTTTGCGCACTTGCGGCGATTTGCATGCGACTTTCGTATTTGACCTGCTTGTATTCTTTGATACTCGGTACTAAAAAGCCAAATATCATCACAAGGCAAGCGACTATAAAAATTAGAATATAGATGAGTAATTTGGTAACGTCGATATTTTGTAGGCTTCTATCTTTACTCATTTTTACCCTCTAAGCTGTCGGTTTTATTTGTGCTGATGAAATTTAGCCAGCCGCTATCTAGTTGATAAAAAGAGGTATTTGACGTGTTAAAAATCGACTTTAGCGGCGTGGCGAGTAACATATTGTAAATATCTCGGCTAGGCGTAGTGCCTTTTACGACGAGTGAGTTTTTATCCATCGAGATCTCGTGTAGCGTGATGCTTGAGGGGACAAGATCGAGTAGATTGCGCAGGCTTTGTTTTAAGACGGCATTTGAGGCCGCTATCTCGTTTGCGCTATCTCTTCTTTGCTTTAAAAGCGCAGTGAGCTCGTCGGCTTGTTTGATTTGCTCTTGCGTCTGCTCTTGTTTTTGTTTTAAAATTTGCGTTTCGTTTCGTAGCGAGTTACTTTTAAACTCAACAAAGAAATTTACCGCAGCAAAAAGCAACACTATCGTAGCGATAAAAAACAGCCAAATTTTGCTAAAAAGGTTAAAAATCGGTTTTTTCTGAGGTCTTATAAAGCTATAACTAGTCATTTTCCAACTCTTTTTTCATTAGCTCGGTCATCGTTTTTAGCGTATCGACGGGATAAACGGCGGTTTTTACTAAGAGTTCGTTTTCTAGATAGTGTAAAAACGTAGCGCTCGTCCTCTCTGTAGCGTCGAAAATCACGACATTTTCGATAAAATCGCCTTCGTATAGAGGATTTGAATAAAATTCTTTAAGCGCTAACGATATATACCGGTACATACTCATATCGCGCCCAAATATCGATACCGAGGCGGTTACATCGGTGGATTCTGGCATATTTATATCGTAGTCTAGGTCGGCAAACTCCTCTTGGCTATCGCCGGTCTTTAACATATCGTCTAAATTTTCTAGACCGTCCATGTTGTTAAAGCTTTCGTCTACATTCGTGATAAAATCATCTATCTCGTCGCTGTTTTCTTTATCAAATTCGACGTTCTCGTCGCCGTCGTCCTCATCTAGCTTACAAACCGTGGCGTATTTTGCGCCGTTACCTGATGTAATGCAGATGGCGAAAATTTCTTTGCAGGCATAAATAAAAAGCGTCTTTGCCGTAGATAATTTTTGTTTCTCGATCTCTTTTTGTATAAGTACTATGGGCGAATAAAGTACGTCTATGTCCGTATCACCAAATTTACTCTCGGCGGCTTTAACGTCTGAAAGTTTTGCATAGATCAGCCAATTTTTAGCGGGATTTATGCAGGTTATTTCCTTTGTTTTTATGCCTAGTTTTTCAAGATTTTCGGCGTTTTTAGCTTCAAACGCTCCTTGCTCGAGCGCATCAAAAAATAGCGAAATATAAACCCATTTATACTCTTTTTGTAGATTTTTTAGATACTCTTTTATTCTGTCTGAGATTTTGCCGGACTCTTCTAGGTCAAATTCATTTTTTATCGTTTTGATCGGAGTTGCGCCCTTGTATGCCTCGCCGTAAAATATGCATTTTTTAGACTGGATAACGGCGCTAAGATATAAGACGCTAAAAAAACGACGTATCAGCAAAGATTTCTCCTAAAAATTACGATGCGTTATAATACCCAAAAAGCCATAAAATAGAGTTAAAACAGCTCTTTTTGTAGGGTTAAAAATTTATCTTTTATTCGTTTTGCTTCTTCTTGCAGGTCCGAGTCTGTCAAATTTGAGGGTTTAAGCTCTGCATAGTCGCTCACGGCGATGTCGCACATCATGCGAATTTTGTCTAAATTTACTTTGCTTACCTTGCCTGATTTGCTGATTTTTTGGATATTTTCTAGATAGCCGTTTGAGCGGGCGATGTAGAGGGCGTATTTTTGCGAGATTTCGCTTTGTACCATCACGGTGTGGGCTAGTTTGTTGTAAATGTCTTTATGGTAGGCTGATTTTGAGAGCCTATAGGCGGTTTCGTAATCGCCCATTTCGTAGTAAAATTTGGCTCCAAGTGCGTTTTTGTAAGACGGACTAAGCGTAACAAATGAGACAAAAATAGCCGCCAAAAGCGCTCCGATAATTAAAATAACGGTCTTTGAGCTCATTTTTCCATCTCCTTTTTTATCTGCTCTCTTGCGGCTTCTAGTTCCATGCCTGTCACGCTAAAAGGCGGCGAGAGTGTATAAGAAATCTCGCTAAACGGCTTTGGGATTATCATCTTATCCCAGCTTTTTAGCTGCCAAAATTTACTCGCTTCGTAGTTTAAAATTTGTATTTGCGCATTTTGCTTTTGCGCGATGACGACGGCTCCGTCGGCGACGCTGTGATAGGGGCCGCGCGGACCGTCCGGGGTGATGATGACGTCGGTGCCGCTTTTTAGCTCTCTAAAGCTTTGTGCGAGGGCCTTTACCGCGCCTTTTGAGCTACTGCCTCTGATCGCACCGATACCGAAAAACGAAATCACGCGCGCGATGATTTCGCCGTCTTTGTGGTCGCTTATGATGACTTTGGCGCGTCTTTGCGGATTTTGGCCGTTTTTCCACCAGTGTACGTAGGCAAAGCTCATCAGCGCAAGCCTACCGTGCCAAAATAGCACGATGCAAGGTTCGTTCGTCAAATTTGTCTTAGAAAAGTTCTTTTTGCAGGTTAAAAATATAATCCAAATAAAAAAATAGATAATGCGCGGGGCTAAATTTATAAAAACGCTTCGTTTAAATTTAGCCCACGAGCTCACCGTAAAGCACCATTCTCTTTGGATCGTTCACGCGCACTTTTAGCGTCTTGCCTAGCAGCTCTTCGCTACCTGCGACTTGAACGAGGAAGTTATTAAAGCTTCTGCCGGCGACCCCGCCGTTTGCGCGAAGCTCCTCAAAATATACGTCGAAAATTTTGCCTTTTTGTGCCGCGACGATTTCGTCTAAAATCTCGTTGTGACGGCTTTGTAGGCGGGTTAGACGAGCGCTTGCGACGGCGTCTGGGATTTGATTGGTAAATTCCGCCGCCTTAGTCATCGGGCGAGGCGAATACTTAAAGCTAAAAATTTGCTCGAAGCGCACCTTTTCTAGCACGTCCATCGTGTCCTCAAACTCCTCTTCGCTCTCTCCGGGAAACGCCACGATAATGTCGGTCGAAATACTAACATCCGGGCACATCCCGCGCAATCTAACTGCTCGGTCTAAAAACCACTCTTTGGTGTAGCCGCGCTTCATCTCGCGCAGGACTTTGGTGTTTCCGCTTTGAAGCGGCATGTGCATGGATTTGCAAATTTTGGGATTTTGACTAAAGATTTCTAAAAATTTATCGTCCATATGGAGCGGATGCGGGCTGGTAAATCGTATGCGCTCGACGCCCTCTATCTCGCTAATCTTTACGAGCAGGTCGCTAAAATCGATCTTCTCGTGCGCGCCTGAAAATCTCTTGCCGTAGTTGTTTACGTTTTGCCCGAGCAAGAAAATTTCCTTCGCTCCGCCCTCGGCGGCTTTTTTTACTTCGCGCAGGATCAAATTTGCCGGGATCGAGATCTCGTCGCCTCTGGTGTGCGGGACGATGCAGTAGGTGCATTTTTTATCGCAGCCGATCGAGATATTTATGTGGCTTTTATACGGCGAGCCGCGAAATTCGCCGAATGCGTACTCGCTCTCGTCGTGATTTATGTCGGTGCTGATAAATTTAGGCGTCTTAACGGCAGCTGAAATTTTACTGACGTTTCGCGCACCGAGTACGAAATCTACGTAAGGCGCTCGTTTAAAAATTTCGCTTCCCAAATGGCTTGCCGTGCAACCGCAAACTCCGATTTTAGCGCCTGCTTTTTTTACTTTTTCAAAACCGCCGACCTCGCTAAAAAGCTTATGTACGGGCTTTTCGCGCACCGAGCAGGTGTTGATGAGGATGAGGTCGGCCTCGGAGATGTCCTGAGTGAGTTCGTAGTCCTCTTTTTGTTTGAGCTCGGCGATGATGTGCTCGCTGTCACGGACGTTCATCGCGCAGCCTAAAGTCTGGATAAAGAGCTTTTTTTGCGCTGCGCTCAAAGGATGTGCACCTCGTACATGTAGTCGTTTTCGTCGAGTCCGTATTTTACGGTGCGGTGATAGACGCTAAGGCCTTTTTCCTCGAAAAATTCAACCAAAGCGATGAGTTGTTTGTGGCTGTTTTCTCTGTCGAAATAGAAAATTTGTTGCGGATCTTTTGCAAATGCCGCTTCGATTTTTTCAAGAGAGATCGTTTTTGGTTTGGCGTCAAGTTGCGTTCTAGCGAGTTTTAGCTCCATTTTTAATCCTTTGAAATCTTTAATTTAATCTGTGAATATAGCAAATTCATCATAAAAAACGCATTAAACTTCTTAAAAGTATAAAGCTTGTATAATACCCCTCTAACCCAAAAATCCCCCCAAATTTTAAATAACGGAGCAAAAATAATATGGAAAAAATAGCGGATATCATAGAATCTATCGCAAATGAAAAAGGGCTCGAAATCGAGGACGTAAAAGAGCGCGTCATAAGAGCTATTATCAATACCGCAAAGAAAATATACGGCGAAAACTACGAATACGACGCGGTTATAGATAATGCGACCAAGACTCTTCATCTATATCAAAAAATCACCGTCGTAGAGGACGGCGACGAGCGCTTAGCCGAGGATAACGAGCATTTTATAGGTCTAAGAGAGGCTAGAAAGGTCGATAGCGGAGTAGAGATCGGCGACGAGCTAACATACGAGCTATCTACCGACAACCTCGGCCGCACCGCTGCACAAACGCTTCACAAGGAGCTTGAATACCACATCCAGCGCCTTATGGAGGAAAAAATCTTTCAAAAATATCAAGACATGGTCGGACACATGGTTTTTGGCTCCGTCACGCGCGTAGATGGCGATGAAAATACCTTCATAGAAATAGACGAGTTGCGAGCCGTGATGCCGCGCAAAAACCGCATAAAAGGCGAGAAATTTAAGCCGGGCGACGTCGTAAAAGCCGTCATAAAAAGCGTCTATATCGACAAATCTATGGGTATCAAGGTCGAGCTAAGCCGCACGTCGCCAAAATTCCTCGAAGCACTGCTAAAAGCCGAAGTACCGGAGATCAAAGACGGACTAGTGCTGATCGCCGCAAGTGCCAGAATCCCGGGCGAACGAGCTAAAGTAGCGCTCGTAGCCACCTCGCCAAACGTCGATCCCGTGGGCGCGACCGTGGGCACCAAAGGCGTGCGCATAAACGCCGTCACAAAGGAGCTAAACGGCGAAAATATCGACGCGATCGAGTATTCGGCCGAGCCTGCGATCCTCATCACGCGAGCGATGGCGCCCGCGATCATCAGCTCGGTTAAAATCGGCGAAAATAACAAAGCCGTCGTGAGCCTAGTAACCGAGCAAAAGAGCAAGGCTATCGGCAAAAGCGGCATAAATATCAGGCTAGCTAGCATGCTAACAGGCCACGAGATCGAGCTAAACGAGCTAGGCGCTAGAGGCGAGAGCAAAGACGAAAACGCGAAGGATCTAAAGGCGCTGTTTGGCGATTTGTAGCCAAATTTGAGCCCTTTTGGCAGCATTTGTTTAGAGCGGTAAATTTAGGGCGCAACGTCCGGGTTAAATTTGAGTAAATAAATCTAGCTCAAATTTGATCTGTTTCGCGCGCTAAAATTTGCCGCTTTTTATTTTTCAAATTTTATCAGTATCCATAATTTAAAAAATAAAAGAAGCCTGCGAGGAAATTAAATTTTAAAATACACCTTGCAAACGCCAAATTTTATTAAACGGCAAAATAAGATAAATTTGGGATTTTAAGGCGACGGATAAACCGCCAAATTTTAGGTTATTTATTTTTAGTAGAGCGGTACATCGGGTGTTGGTAGTCGTTCCTCTCGCAACCAGCAGCTAAAAATCCAAATGCCAAAATAAACGCGCATAATACAACTTTTCTCATTTTCTCCCTTTTTTGAATTTCATTTTCGTGCGATTATAGCAAATTTCGCCAAATTACCAAAATCTTTGCAGCTAAATTTGACGAAATTTGGGCTGGGCTATTTTGCATCAAATTTGTAGCAGTTTTGCAAGAATCGAGCAGTATATATGTCAAATTTGCCAGGTCCCACGCATGCAACGGATTCGCGCCTGCGGGCAAATTTACTAGCCCAAATTTATCCCGCTCGGCGACTCGTTTCGCGACGCCCCGAGCCGTAATATATTAAATTTTTATCCAAAAAAAAGTAGAATATCTCATCTTAAATTTAAGGAAAAATCCGTGTTGCAAGCATTAGCGCTTAGATATAGACCGCGAAATTTTAGCGAGCTCGTAGGCCAGGAGGCCGTCAGCACCAGCCTCACGCACGCTCTGGACGAGAACCGCCTAACCCACGCCTACCTTTTTTCGGGACTTCGCGGCAGCGGCAAGACATCAAGCGCGAGGATATTTTCGAAGGCGCTTGTTTGCGATCGCGGCCCGACAAGCCGGCCCTGCGAGCAGTGCGCCAACTGTATCGCTGCAAACGAAGGCCGCCACATCGATATCATCGAGATGGACGCGGCCAGCCACCGCGGTATCGACGATATAAAGGGGCTCATCGAGCAGACCAAATACGCTCCGGCGATCGCGCGCTTTAAGATTTTTATCATCGACGAGGTGCACATGCTCTCCACGCCTGCGTTTAACGCGCTGCTAAAGACGCTCGAGGAGCCGCCGCCCTACGTCAAATTTATCCTAGCCACGACTGATCCGCTCAAGCTCCCGGCTACGGTGCTATCGCGCACGCAGCATTTTAGATTTCGCCAGATCTCGCGCCCGGACGTCGTCGCGCATCTTGACTTTATCCTAAACCGCGAAAACGTCCCGCACGAAAAAGAGGCTCTCGAGATCCTCGCTCGTAGCGGCGCGGGCTCGCTGCGCGACACTCTCACGCTGCTAGATCAGGCCATCATCTACGCCAAGGGCGAGCTAACGCAAAGCGCCGTCGCGCAGATGCTGGGACTGCTTGATCCGCAGCGCATAGAGGAGATTTTGGCGTTCGTTATGAGCGGCGATAAATCAGCCGTAAGCGCGGCGGTAGCGCAGCTGGAGAGCTATGATGCCGAGATGGTGATAGATGAGATAACGGCAAATCTAAAAGCAAATTTCCTCGCGCAAAGCCCGAAATACTCGCTGCTTTTATACGAGAGATTTTTTAGGATCCTCTCGCAGGCGCGTTCGATGCTAAGCGTCAGCAGTGACGGCGGATTCGTGCTTGGCGTGATGCTTTTTATGATGATCGAGGCGATAAATCTAAAATCGATCGACGAGATGATAGCCGTTGACGCGAGGGAAAAATTTGCGGATTCGCAGGCGCGCACGGCCGATTTTGGCGGCTCCCGCGCGGCGTCAAATTTTGCTGGCGGACGAGGCGAAGCGGCTAAATCTGCGGCTCCTACACAGACGGGTCAAATTTCGCCCTCTGCGGACGGATCAAATTTGACGGGCGCAAACGTGGCTAAACTCGCTTCACAAAACGGTACGGCTCAGGGGCGAAATTTGAGCGCTCAGACTCTAGCCGGCTCGGCAAATTTAAATGCCAAGACGCCGCAGGAGCCGGGCGACCAAACCCATGCCGCGAAAACCCCAAATCCCGCTTACGAGGCGTTTTTGGCCAAAATTTACGACCGTAGCTTTGATCTTGGCGAGTGTTTTAAAAACTGTATCGAGTTTTTGGAGTTTTCGGACGGCTGTATAAGTCTAGCCTCAAACGCGGCGGGCGAGGATCAGAAGCGGCTTCGAGAGGGTTCGAAGGTGATTTTGCAGATCTTGCGAAGTCTTTTTGGCGAGAGCGCAAAGATAAAGATAACTCCCAAGCAAAGCCCCGAAGTAGGGGCGCAAGAGCAAAAGGGCTCGGCAAATTTGGATGACGAGCGCGGTGGTGCGGCAAAATCTGAGAGCAATGAGGTGACGCCAAACCAGGCTGGCTCCAAATTTGACTCGGACGTCATGCCGGAAAATTTAAGCCAAAACGACCAAGCGCAAGAGCTCTCAAATTTGACGGGGAATTTATTTTCGGACGGTAGTGAGGAGAGGACGGCTACGCCCTCGGAGCAAAATTTAGACGCCAAATTTGAAAGCGGCGAGCGGGGCGAGCAAACGCAAATTTTGACGCCGCAAGCGCAGGCGGCGAACGACTCGGCGCCTAGCGCGCAGACCAATAGCGACTCGCCTATGGGCGAAACCGAGCCCTTAAATTTAAACGAAAACGAGTCAAATTTCACGCAAAACTCGCAGACGGATTTAAATCAACCGGCCGAGCCTAAATTTGCGCCTGATTTTGAGAGTATGCGCGACGACACGCACGATTTTCATGAGGCGTATTCACTAAAATTTAAGACCGACGACGGAATCGCAGCCAGGGCGGATCTGGCGTTTTTAGATGATGAACTAAGGCAACTCGAGAGTCAAAACGCCGCAAAAACGGAGCAAAAATCAAGTAGCGCCACAGCTAAATTTAACCAAAACCACGCGCCGCAAACGGCTACCTTTGGCGAGCCGCCGTTTGATCCTGATGATGTGAGCGAGATGTTTAGCGAGGCGGCCGAGTATGATGACGGCCTTTTTGAGCAAGAGGCAAGCGAGTCGGCAAGTACGACTGCAAGGCAAAATTTAGATACGGCAAATTTGAGCGGCGAGAAGTTTCAAAACGAAGCAAATTTTGAAGGCTCGTCCTCAAGCGAGGCAAATTTAAACGCTCAAAATCCTACGTCAAATTTGGCCGCAAAAACCCAAACCGATCCCAAAGTAGCAAAAAATCAAGCGGTTTTAAAAGAAGCCAAACGACTGTTTGGAGAGCCTGAAGTTTTGGAGATTTGAGGGGTTTGATTCGGCTCTAAATTCGTGGGCAAGTTTTATTGCCTTTGTTGTGGCGCGACCGTCAAAGCGTGGAATAACGGTTTAAACGCCGATCAGAAAAAGCGATTAGAGCGTGAGCTAAAAATAGGCGTGAGTTTAGGCGAAACTACGCCGATGTTGGCTCAAAGAATAGCGCAGGCTTTACAAAAAAACAAACGCGATGCCACAGCGATAGCATTAACCGGAGCGGGCGCAATAGTAAGCGAGATCCGTCAAGCCTTTTTTGAAGCAAACGATGGCGTCATAAAATGCTACAAATATCAAGCCACGCTAGATACTCGCACGTCCGAGCTATGCAGAGCCTACGACGGGCTAATCTGGGATAAAGACTACAAACCTATCGGGCATAACTTCCCGTTTCGCAAACCGCGCGTAAATACTCATTTTAATTGCCGCAGCGTCATAATACCCGTAACTAAAAGCTGGGACGAGCTAGGCGTCGAGGGAATGGACGAAGCAAGCGGTCGCACTAGGTCAAGTATGAACGGCTACGTGCCGCAGGATATGACGTTTAACGACTGGCTAAAAACCCAAAGCCCCGAAAAATTTAACTCAAAGCCCAGAAAACCTCGGACGCCGAATAGCTTAACAAATCTGCAGCAAATTTGAGCTTTAAAGGCGCTGGGCGGTAAAATTTGCAAATCCGTCGCGGCGATAAAGGTACGGCGTGTTTGGCGGCGCAGCAAAATTTAAACAAAAAAGCAAAGCGTGCATAAAGCGGCTAGTCTCGTAAATTTAGCGTAAGATACGAAGCGACGGACGACGAAAGTTGAAAGCAAATTTAAAAAGCTGCATTAAATTTTGGCTCTTAAATAGTCCGCCGTCGCAGACGTAAATTTAAGCGGCGACGGTTTGTAAATTTATAAAAATTAGAGTATTTTAAAGTAGGTCGGCGAGCCGCGAACGACTCGCGCGGAAGATAAGATCGACCGTCAAATTTGGCCCAAAGAGCGCAAATTTACGACTCGTTTAGGATTGAAAGCAACTCTTTATTGTCCTTGGTTTTTAGCATCTTGGCGTATAAAAACTTAAGCGCCTCTACGTCGTCCATCGTCGCGATCGCCGAGCGGATAGCCCAGATCTTTTGCAGTTCGTCCGGTTTTTGCAGTAACTCCTCTTTTCTGGTGCCTGATTTTAGTACGTTGATGGCCGGGTAAATTCGGCGGTCGGAGATGTTGCGATCTAGTACGATCTCGCTGTTGCCCGTGCCTTTAAACTCCTCAAAAATAACCTCGTCCATACGCGAGCCCGTGTCGATGAGTGCGGTGGCGATTATAGTGAGGCTGCCGCCGTGTTCGATGTTTCTCGCTGCGCCGAAAAAGCGTTTCGGCTTATGCAGTGCATTTGCGTCCACGCCACCCGTTAGCACCTTGCCGCTTGGCGGAGTTACGGTGTTGTACGCGCGCGCTAGGCGGGTGATGCTATCAAGCAGGATGATGACGTCCTTGCCCATTTCTACGAGGCGTTTGGCCTTTTCGATGACGAGTTCGGCGACGCGCACGTGGTTCATCGCAGGCAGGTCAAACGTCGAGCTAAACACTTCGCCCTTTACGCAGCGCTGCATGTCGGTGACCTCCTCGGGACGCTCGTCCACGAGCAAGACCATGAGATGCGACTCGGGGTGGTTGCGCGCGATGCCGTGGGCTAGCTCTTTCATAAGCTCGGTTTTACCGCTTCTAGGAGGTGCGACGATGAGGCCGCGCTGACCCTTGCCAAGAGGCGTAAAGAGATCTAGCACGCGGCCCGTTAGCTTCATCGGGTCGTATTCGAGGCGAAGTTTTTCCGTCGGGAAAAGCGGGGTTAAGTTGTCAAATAGCGGGCGCTCCTTGGCCTCGATTAGCGGCATATAGTTTAGCGCCTCGATTTTTAGCAGGGCGTAGTATTTTTCCTGATCTTTTGGTTCGCGCACTTGACCCGTCACGATGTCGCCCACGCGCAGCGCAAATTTGCGAATTTGAGAGTTTGAGACATAGGCGTCGTTTGAGCTGTCGCTGAGGTTTGCGTCTACCGAGCGCAAAAAGCCGTAGCCCTCGCTCGTGATCTCTAAAATGCCCGTGAAAAGTATAAATCCGCCTTGTTTTGTTTGGGTTTTTAGGATCTCAAATATCAAATCTTGTCTGCGAAATTCGCGTGGATTCTCGACGCCTACGCTGTTTGCGATAGCGATAAGCTCCTCTAGGCTAAGAGTTCTTAGCTCTTCGATTTTGTGTCCGTCGACGGGGATGTGGGTGCGCGAGTTTGGATATTTTTTGATTGTTTTTTGATTTTCCTGCGCTGAATTTGCAGGCTGGGTTGCGTTATTTTCCATCGTGTCCTCTTTAAAATTACGGAATAATTTTGTAGATAAATTTAAGTTTCAAAAGAAGTTTTGAAAGCCCGCATTTTATAAAATTTTGGCTTTGATGTCAAGAAGTGATATAATCTCGCCAAAAATGAAAAGGAATTTCAAAATGATGGATTTTAAAGACGGTAAGCGCGAAAAAACGATAATAAAAACTGCGCTTATCGGTATAATTACGAATTTTTTCTTAGCCGGGGCGAAAATTTTCATCGCTATGGTCTCAAACTCGGTCGCGCTGATATCAGACGCCGTAAATAACCTTAGCGATGCAGGCTCAAGTATCATCACGATATTTGGCTCAAAGCTAGCTAGTAAGATGCCAGACGAAGACCACCCTTACGGCTACGGCAGGACTGAGTATATCGGCGGTCTTATCGTTTCGGTCATCGTGCTGATGCTGGGGTTTCAGTTTCTAAAAACTTCGGTAGAAAATATCTTCGCGCCCGAGCCCACTAGTTTTACGATACCATTTTTAGCGTTTTTGTTTTGCGCGATATTCGTCAAATTTGCGCTCGGCTTTTACTACAAAAAGATCGGCAAACAGACCAAATCTATCTCGCTAAAAGCCGTCGGGCAGGAAGCCTTGGGCGACGCGATCATCTCGTGCGTGATCCTCATCTCAGCTGCGCTGTCATACTTCGCCGATATCCAGATAGATGGCTACGCGGGCGCTTTGGCGTCGCTTTTTATTATCATAAACGGCGTACTTTTGATAAAAGAAACCTTCGATAAAATCATCGGTCAGCGCGTCGAAAAGGAGATCAGCGACGAAATTTACGCCGCCGTAAATCGCTGCGAAATCGTGCGCGGCGCATACGACCTGATACTTCACAACTACGGCGCGCAGCGATACGTGGGCTCGGTAAACGTCGAGATAGACGAGCATTTGCCGCTTAGCGAGGTTTCGCAGAGGCTAAACGAGCTTCAGATCGAGATTTATAAAATTTACAGGATTTATCTGGTTTTTGGCGTTTATAGCGTAAATTTGGGGCAGGAGCAGAGTCGCGCCTGCGTGGCGAACCTGCTCTCGCGATTTAGCAGCGTGCGCGGATTTCACGCATTTTTTATAGATACTAAGAAAAAGAGCGTGAGGTTTGATGTGGTGGTAGATTTTGCCGAGAAAAATCTAAGCTGTCTGCGCGCCGAGATAGAGCGCGAGATCTCGCTAAGCTTTCCGGGGTATAAAATTTTCATCGTGATAGATAGGGAGTTTGCGTGAGGGTTGGGCCAAATTTAGCTACTTGGCGTGGTCGGAGCGGACTTTTCGGAGCGCAAATTTGAGCGGTGATTACGCTATAATCATAAAAATTTAAAGGATAAAGTATGAACAAATTTATTTTCGCTTCGCTGGCTTGCGCGCTTTATTGCGGTGCGGCGTTTGGGACGGATGCGCCGGGTTTTACGGCGGGTTTTAGCAGAGACGACGCCAAAAACGTCGTCACGGATAGCGTCTATAAACTGATGTGGCAGGACGGCGAGGAGATATATCAAGGTACTTACGACGAGGCGGTAAAGTACTGCGAAAATTTAAGTTTTGCAGGATATGACGACTGGCGGTTACCAAGGGTAAACGAGCTAATCAGCATAACGGACAAAAGCAAATTTGCTCCTGCTATAAATTCGGCTTTTAAACATGCGGCAAACGATGGATATCTTATATATTGGAGTTCTACCGAAATATCTTACGCTCCGCCTTCTATTTGGCGTATAAATTTCAATTACGGCGTCGGTATCAGTTGTGGTAAATCTAGTTGCGAGTCTGATACTTGCTTTGTGCGGTGCGTGAGAAGTTATTGGCTCTAAAATTAGAGAGTAAAAGGATAAAAAGATGAAAAAATATATGGCCGCTACGCTGTTGCTTTGCGGATTACTTAATGCCGAAGCGTTAAGCCCAACTTGTCACCGAGATAGTGATAAAAACGTAGTTGTATGTAGTGAAGTGAAGCTTGGTAAATTAATGTGGCATGATGAGGAGCAAGATTTTCAGGGTACTTGGGAGCAGGCGAAGGAATATTGTGAACAGCTTAAATTTGCAGGGTTTGAGGACTGGAGGTTGCCCGCCGCAGACGAACTGTTAAGCATTGCCGACAAAAATAGATCTGGGTCGGCAATAAACCCTGCTTTTAAATATGCGGCTCTAAAATGGCACTGGAGCTCCACGAAAAGTATTGAAAATTTGTCTGAAGCGTGGGTTGTGCACTTGAATACGGGATTAGATTATTGGCGCGACATGTCCGAGCATCGTTTTGTTAGGTGCGTAAGAAACGATTGATTTGGCGGGCTATTCGCCTCAAATTTGCTTTTTATCATTAAGGATGAAATTTGATGAGTCGAATTTTATTTAAACTTGCGGCTCATAAATTTTGCGAGGCCAAAATTTGCAAGCATTAAAAATTCGCTCGTAAATTTGCCAGCGTTTTCAAGGTGCTGGTTTTGGCTAAATCTGATCAAATTTATGATTGCGCTTATGCGTGAGCAAAACTTCTCAAATTTACCGTCAAATTCGGACGCAAGCGAAATCCGCGGCAAAGCTCGTAAAATCAAGCGAGGCTTTAGAATTTTTTCGTATAATCTAAAATCTTAAAACGAAAGAAAAAAAAGTAATCGATGGGCAAATTTAAGTGCGCGCATTGCAGGGGCGAATTTGAGCGCGAGGCGCTGATAGAGCGCGGCGGGGAGCTGTTTTGCTGCGAGGGGTGCGCGGGAGTTTACGAGATACTTAACGCAAGCGGGCTGGGCGAGTTTTACGAAAGGCTCGGCAAAACTACGCTAAATCCCGCCCTAAGCGCGAAAAACGCGGCGCAAAAGTCGCAGGAAGACCTCGCGGCTATTTATCAAAACTACGTTAAAAACGAGAATGAATTTAATAAAATCTCGCTCATCATCGAGGGCATCCACTGCTCGGCTTGCGTCTGGCTAAACGAGAAGGTTTTATTTGCGCAGAAGGGAATTTTAGAGGTAAATATAAACTCGGTTAATAACAAAGCCCTCATCGTCTGGGACGAAAACGAGATAAATTTGGCTCAAATTTTCGCCCTCATCCGCTCTATCGGCTTTGAACCCTACCCATACGACGCGCAGGCTCAGGAGCACAGACTAGCTCTGCAAAAGCGCGAGTTTTACGCGCGGTTGCTGGTCGGGGTGTTTTGCACGATGAACATCATGTGGCTGGCCGTCGCGCAGTACGGCGGCTACTTCACGGGTATGCGCGCCGACGTGCGCTCTATCATAAATTTCGCCGAGTTTATCCTCGCTACGCCGGTGCTTTTTTATACGGGAAGCGGGTTTTTTAGGGGTGCTTGGAGTGCGCTAAAAAATAAAACTCAAAACATGGATAGCCTCATCGTCACGGGTACGCTAGCAGCCTATATCTTCTCGATATACGCGATGTTTTCGCGTCGCGGCGAGGTATATTTCGACTCGGTCGCGATGATAATCACTTTAGTATTTATCGGCAAATATCTGGAAGTCTTGAGCAAGAAAAAGGCCGCCGACACGCTTGATAATCTAAACTCGCTAAATTTAAACTCCGTTAGCGTCAAAAACGGCGACGAAATAATCCTAAAAAGCGCGCAGGAGGTGCGTGTGGGCGAACTCGTAGTCGTGCGAGTCGGCGAGCGCGTGCTGCTAGACGGCATCGCCATCAGCGGCGCAGCGAGCTTTGATCTCTCTAGCCTTAGCGGCGAGAGTGCGCCTGCGTATCTTAGCGCAAAAGATGGCGAAAACGAGATAAAAAGCGGCTCCGTGTGCGTGGACGGCACGCTGGTTTATGAGGTCGGCGCCGTCTTTAGCGAGTCAGTGCTAGCGCGTATCATAAATCTGCTCGAAACCGCCGCAGCTAAAAAGCCGCGCATCCAGGCGCTCGCAGACGCTATCGCGGCGAGGTTTTCGGCCGCTATCACGGCGCTGGCTCTGGCGACGTTTGCGTTTTGGTTCTGGCGCACGGGCGAGCTCTCCGCCGCGCTCATCGTCGCGATCTCGGTCGTGGTGATCTCATGTCCCTGCGCGCTAGGGCTTGCCACGCCAGTTAGCACGCTCGTTGCGCTTGGGGCGGGCTTTAGGCGCAGGATACTTTTTAAAGAGGCGCGCATCATCGAAAGCCTAGCGAAGTGCGATACGGCCGTGTTTGACAAGACCGGCACGCTCACGTCAGGGCGGCTTAAAGTGAGTAAATTTACGTACGCGGACAAATTTGACGCAAGCGCGCTTTTTTCGCTGGTTAGCGGCTCGGATCATCCCGTTAGCCGCGCCGTTGGCGAGTATCTGCGCGCAAATTTTAGAGATTTAAAACTTTTAGAGTTAAGCGGCTTTGAAAACATCGCAGCGCGCGGCACGCAGGCTAAATTTGGCGGCATAAATCTAGCCGGCGGGAGCGAGAAATTTATGCGAGAGCTAGGGTTTTATAACGGCGAAGCGGTGCGCGGGACTTGTTATTTTTTTGCCGCGGACGGCGAGATAGCGGCGGTATTTGAGCTAGAAGAGAGCCTAAAAGATGGCGCAAAAGAGTGCGTAGCTGCGCTAAAAAACGCCGGTATGCGCGTAGCGATGCTGACGGGCGATAACGAATACGCCGCAAAGCGCGCTGCAGAAGGGCTTGGCATCGAGGAAACGGTCGCAAACGCGCTACCAACGGACAAGGCCGCATACGTGGAGCAGCTGTCGCAGCAAGGGCGAAACGTGCTGATGGTAGGCGACGGGATCAACGACGCCGCCGCGCTCGCGCTCTCAAGCGTGGCCGTGTGCATGGATAGCGGAGCGGCCGTGAGTATCGAAAAAAGCGACGTCGTGCTGATGAGAGACGACCCCGCCTCGCTCGCGGCTGCCGTAGCGCTCGCGCGTAGGACCTACCGTATCGTGCGGCAAAATTTGGCCTTTTCGCTCGTTTATAACGCCGTGACGATACCGTTAGCTATGTCCGGCTACGTCGCGCCTGCAGTAGCCGCTCTCTCGATGTCGCTAAGCTCGGTCGCGGTCGTGCTAAACGCGATGCGGGCTAGGAGCGAGCGATGAGCGGGGCGGTCGTGGCGATGATGATCGGGGTCTCGACGCTGCTAGGCGCATGCGGACTGGCGGCGCTGCTGTGGGGGCTTAAGACCAGGCAGTTTGACGACGAGCGAAAGTTTTTGGACGGGACGAAATTTGACGACGAAGACGCGCTAAACGACGCCTATGAGCTGGAGCTGCGCCGCAAAGAAAAGGGCTATAAGCCGCCTGAGTGAGGCGCATTTACGCCTGTGTTCAGTTCGTCTTTGCCGCTAAAATTTGGTTATTTTGGGTCGTAAAATTTGCCGCGAAATTTTGATTTTTAGCGTCGGCGGGATTTGGGGATAAATTTGCGTTTTAAATTTGACGGTGGGGATTTGGGTGCCAAATTTGAGTGGTAAATTTTAGTCGGTCGCCGCAAAGCTCGATACCAAATTTGACGAGCTGCGCGTGCGGCTTGAATGTCCAGCGTAAATTTGAGCCAGAATTTGGCGTCTTGGACGGCAAAATTTGCCGTTTGGATTTTTGCGTTCGGCGCGGCTACTGGTTTGCGGAGGCGACGGATTAAATTTGCCCGTGCGGGCGCGAATTTAAAGCCGAATTTACGGTAAAATTTGAGCGGCGAAATTTGCTGGCAGGGCTAGTCGAACGAATTCGGCGTTAAATTTTGCAACCGTAAACGCCGCGATAAAGGAGTAAATTTGAACGGAAATCTTAAAACGCATAGCCTCGCAAACAGCCTTGGCGCGGATAAATTTGGCTCAAATAACCTGCGCGATTATGACAAAGAGCCGTTCGTCATCAAAAGCTATGAGAGGTTTTTTGTGTATACTATTTTCTTTATACCCCTGGCGTTTTCTGGTTTATTTTTACATTTTATTTTTTATAATGATGGAGCCGGTTATTTTGACATGGTAGTATTTTTGGCGATATTAACGTTCATAGTATACATATTCACGGTCGTTCACGCCAATCACGAGATCAAATTTGCAAATAAATACATCGAGTTTATAGAAGACGGTGTAGTCAAAAGACGATGCGAGATGGATAAGCAAGAGCTCGAGTTTTGCTTTACTGTGACGGATGTTCGTGAGGGATTTTTAAAGATGGCGATAAGCGATAAGGTATTGTTTATAGTCGTTGCTATCGTGATGCTCTTGGCTTGGCGGAGCGTAGCCGTAGCAATGGTCTTTTTTATGTATTTGAGTAACATAATTCTCAAACTAACAATTTATCTATTTTTAAATAAAAGCTTAAGGGGCTTTAGATTTTTGCCGTTTTTGAGAGTTGCGGAACCAATCCAGGGCAATAGTTTTCAAGCGTCTGTAATCAATATGAAATATTTTTCTATCTATATTTACAATGAAAAAATTTATAAGGAGATTTGGTGGTGGTTTTTGCAAAACGGTGTTAATATTGACCGTGTTAAGCGAAACTATATGTTTGTGTGAGGATGTGGCGGGCGCGTAAAGTCTGTAAAAGTCGGATTTGGGGCGACTCAAATTTGCACTAGAGTCGCTCGTGCCGCGAGTATAAATTTGACAAACGGGCGTTTGCGGCTTGCCACGTTTTACTTTTGGCTCATGCGCGACAAATTGGCCTTTGACGCCAGCGGAGCTTTATGAATAAATTTGTTTTTTATTGCGTACCGCGAAGGCAAATTTGCTTGCTGAATTCGCGCCTAGCTTGTGAGGCGGCAAAAAGCAAAGCGAGGCTAAATTTGCGCGCAAATTTTATCCCGAATCTCAAATTTACCGTATCAAATTCGACTCCGTTTAAATCTGATTTCATATCGCGCCATGAAGTCGAATTTGCCCGTCAAATTTGCGTCGTTAAAGCCGAAATAAAGGCTCAAATTTAAAACCAAAAGCCTAAATTTGAACCTGGTCGGAGAGAAAAAGCTAGCCAAAAAACGCCCGAAATTTTTTCAAGCTCGTGCCGCATGGTTCATGTTGACTCTGTGCGCAAGGATTTTGGGCAGTAAGCCGCAAAAATTATTTTAAACTATCGATATACTCGCTAACAGCCGCCATATCCTCGTCGCTTAGGTTTTTGGCATGTAGTTGCATAACTTTGCCCATACCAAAGGCGTTGTTTGAACCCTCTTTGTAGCCCTGTAGCGCTTTTATGCGGTCTTCTTTGCTGATGCTAGTTAGCGCAGGCACTTTGTTTGCGTATTTT
>NZ_CALHXD010000103.1 GCF_938040115.1 uncultured Campylobacter sp.
CATCACGCACACGACGCTGCAGCTTGAGAGCAGCGAGAGCGAATGCGCCGACGAGCTAATCTGCGAAGTAAGGTCAAGCGACGCGGGCGGACATTTGGGGCATAGTCATTAAAATTTGGGCAAATATCGACTCATTTTTATAAAAGGGGCGAATTTAGATGAAAAAATATATACTAGTCGTGATTTTCGCCCTGCATTGCGCCCTTGGGGACGGTAATTATATAGGTTTTCTTATCGCGCTAAATTTCGCGTTAGCCTTGGTTTGCACCGTTTTTCCTTTTATGAAAAAGAATTATATATTTTTGCTACTGCTCGCGCTAAATTTGGCTTTGTATTTCAACGCTATCAACACTCCTTTTGAAAAGCCTGAGCTTTGGACGTATCATATACCCGCGCTCGCAAACGCGACATACGCCCTAAACGCTCTAGTTTACGCCTCGGGATTCGTAGCTTTTGCTCCACTGGCGGCGTATGTTTATTTTTTGTATTCGCTTTGCGCCGTTATTTGCGCCGTGCGCGAAAGACTTCAAAATTTACGTTAAATTTTACGAACCGAATCCGCGTCAAATTTACTCCAAATCCCCCGCCGCAAGCCGCCGCCCGTTTAACGAAAGCTAAATTTACTCTACTTTAACGAAAATTTTTATACAATCGCCCAAAATTTAACTAGGGATTTCATGAAAAACATCAGAAATTTTAGCATCATCGCTCATATCGACCACGGCAAAAGTACACTCGCAGACCGCCTGATACAGGAGTGCGGCGCCGTTAGCGACCGCGAGATGAGCTCGCAAATCATGGACACGATGGATATCGAAAAAGAGCGCGGCATCACGATCAAGGCTCAGTCCGTACGCCTAAACTATGCGCTCGGCGGCGAAAATTTCGTCCTAAATTTGATCGACACCCCGGGCCACGTGGACTTTAGCTACGAGGTGAGCCGCTCTCTGGCTAGCTGCGAGGGCGCGCTACTTGTCGTGGACGCTTCTCAGGGCGTAGAAGCTCAAACCATCGCAAACGTCTATATCGCGCTAGAAAACAACCTCGAAATCATCCCCGTTATCAATAAAATCGACCTCCCGGCAGCAGACCCCGAGCGCGTAAAAAACGAGATCGAGCACGTTATAGGGCTTGACTGTAGCGGCGCGGTCGAGGTCAGCGCAAAAACGGGCATCGGCATCAAAGAGCTGCTAGAAGCCATCATCACGCGCATCCCCTCTCCCGGCGGCGAGGCGGAAAAACCGCTAAAAACGCTCATCTACGACAGCTGGTTTGACAACTACCTAGGCGCGCTGGCGCTCGTGCGCGTCTACGACGGCGAGCTAAAGAAAAACGACGAAATCTTAGTCATGGGCACGGGCAAAAAACACATCGTGCTAGATCTCATGTATCCAAACCCCATCGCGCCGATAAAAACGGCAAATTTGGGTGCGGGTGAGGTCGGTATCGTGGTACTGGGACTAAAAAACGTGAGCGATGTTCAGGTGGGCGACACGATCACGCTGGCTCGTAATCCCGTTAAAGAGCCCGTCGGCGGCTTTGAGCGGGCTAAACCGTTCGTATTTGCGGGGCTTTACCCGATCGAAACGGATAAATTTGAAGACCTGCGCGACGCACTTGATAAACTAAAGCTAAACGACAGCTCCATTAGCTACGAGCCGGAAACCTCGGTCGCGCTTGGGTTTGGCTTTCGCGTCGGATTTTTGGGACTGCTGCATATGGAGGTTATCAAGGAGCGTTTGGAGCGCGAATTTGACCTCGATCTCATCGCCACGGCTCCGACCGTCACCTACGAAGTCGTACAAACCGACGGTCAAATTTTACGTATCCAAAACCCTAGCCAGCTCCCGCCGGTCAATAAAATCGAGCATATCAAAGAGCCCTACGTCAAAGCCACGATCATCACGCCTAGCGAGTTTTTGGGCAACATCATCACGCTGCTAAACAACCGCCGCGCCGTGCAGACCAAGATGGACTACATCACGCCCGAGCGCGTGCTGCTCGAGTACGACATCCCGATGAACGAGATCGTGATGGACTTTTACGACAAGCTAAAATCGAGCACCAAAGGCTATGCGAGCTTTGATTATGAGCCTAGCGACTACCGCGTGGGCGATCTGGTGAAGCTTGATATCAAGGTCGCGGGCGAGACCGTGGACGCGCTCTCTATCATCGTGCCCGAAAGTAAAGCCCAGTCCAAGGGGCGCGACTTCGTAAAAGCCATGAAAGAGATCGTGCCGCGCCAGCTCTTTGAGGTGGCTATTCAAGCCAGCATCGGCAACAAAATCATCGCGCGCGAAACGGTAAAATCGATGGGCAAAAACGTAACCGCCAAGTGCTACGGCGGCGACATAACGCGTAAGCGCAAGCTACTTGAGAAGCAAAAAGAGGGTAAAAAGCGCATGAAAGCTATCGGCAAGGTAAATTTGCCGCAAGAGGCATTTTTAAGCGTTTTAAAAATAGACTAGCGGCGTTTTGCGAACGTTTTTGCTGCGCTCGCAGCTGCTTTTATTATCTCGCGGTCAAATTGCAAATTTTACTGGCCGAGACCCGCACCGCGAAAATGCTAAATTTGGCTCGGTCAAATTTTACGTGAGATAAATTCGCGATATTTTAAAGCTAGAGGTAAAATTTGTCTCAAAAATAGCTCTATTAAAACAGTCGGCATCGTATAACTTTTAAAAAGATTAGTTCGCCGGCAGCCCGAACTAGCGCGTCAAAAGCTCAAATTTGAGCCTACAAAAGATAAAATTTATCCGCAAAAATCTACGAATTTAAGTTTTAGTTCGGTAAAATTAGGTAAAAATTTTATAAAGGTTAATCGTTATGAGAGGTTACAAAATCTTTTCGGGTACCGCAAATCCGGCGTTTTCAAAGAAAATTTCGCACTATTTATCGCTTCCGCTTAGCGAAGCTACGATCAAACGCTTTAGCGACGGCGAGATCAGCGTGCAGATCGGCGAGAGCGTGCGCGGCAAGGATATTTTCATCATCCAGCCTACCTGCGCGCCCGCAAACGTAAATTTGATGGAGCTTTTGATCCTAACCGACGCGCTTAAGCGCAGCTCGGCTAGCTCGATAACGGCGGTGGTGCCGTATTTCGGCTACGCGCGCCAAGACCGCAAAGCCGCTCCCCGCGTGCCTATCACGGCAAAGCTCGTGGCAAATATGATGCAAACGGCGGGCATCGACCGCGTCGTCACGATCGACCTTCATGCGGGCCAAATTCAGGGCTTTTTCGACATCCCGGTCGATAACCTCTACGGTTCGATCATCTTTAACGACCATATCAAAAACAAAAATCTCAAAAATCCTATCATCGCTAGCCCCGATATCGGCGGCGTCGCGCGCGCTAGAAGCGTCGCAAAAGCCCTAAATCTCGACATCGTCATCGTCGATAAACGCCGCGAAAAAGCCAACGAGAGCGAAGTAATGAACGTGATCGGCGACGTAGCGGGCAAGGATGTGATACTAGTCGATGATATGATCGACACGGGCGGTACGATAGTAAAGGCGGCAAAAGTCTTTAAAGAGCGCGGCGCAACCTCGGTGATGGCGTGCTGCACGCATGCGGTGCTCTCGGGCAAAGCCTACGAAAACCTAGCAGATAGCGCGCTAGACGAGTTAGTAGTGACTGACACGATACCGCTTCGCGAGGAAAACGAAAAGATAAAAGTGCTCAGCGTCGCGCCGATTTTTGGCGAGGTGATCAGACGCGTGTATCATAACGAAAGCGTAAATTCACTATTTGACTGATTGTAGGCGGCGCTTTGGTCGCTATTTTTGATTAAAATACCCCTTGGCGGCGTATGCGGTAAGCGTGCGCCGTTTTTAAATTTATACCTATCTTTAAGCGTCAAATTTAACTCTCTACTTACGACTCTCAATTTATACCCAAATTATTCACGCCGTAAAGATGCGGGTCGTACCGATCAAATTTGACTGCGTCAAATTTACTCAAAAAAGGCTGAAATTAAACGTAACTTTTCACGTTTTTTTCACGGAGTGAAAAGTGAAATAATTTATATTATTTTGGTTAATTTTGTAATCTTAAATTTAATCCCAAAAGCCCATAAAATAGGCATTTGTTGCTAAAACAGAACTTAAATTTATACAGCTTTAAATTTGGAGAAATTTTGAAATAAAACTTAATGATAAAGGCGAAATTTAAAAGTTATTCACATGCGGCACGGCGGTAAAATTTGAATCGAAATTTAAAAAGCGAGCCCGAAGCCAGGCTCGCAAAAGGCCTCAGTGTTCGCCTTTGTGCAGGAAATAAAGTCCCAAACAAAGCGCCAAAATCGAGGCCGCGAGATAGGTCATCTCAAGCGGAGTGGTGAAATTTGCGTGCAAAACGCGTTGGAAAAAGTTAACGATAAGCACCATGATGATGACTTTGCCCAGTTTGTCCTTGAGCTCGTCGAGCGAGTGCACCTCGAGGACTTTGCTCTGCTTGGACTTCTTAAGCTCCTCGATCTCGGAGATAAACAGTTCGTAAATGCCGAAGCTAAAGATGTAAAGCACGAGTGCCATGAGATAAAGGTCGATCGCTCCAACGATCTCGCCGACGACTTCGGAGTGGAAGTTCTCCGGGTGAAAATCGCCGAAAAAGTAGTGATAAACGGCGACGAATACCTTGCCCACGTCGTAGCTAGCGATGACGAAAAGCACGATAGCGCCAAGCAAGCCAAAGACCACGGGAAGCAGCGTGAAGTTGTTGCTAAAGAGCAGGATTTTTTCAAAAGCTTTACGCATTAATTTCCTTTGTTTAAAAATAAAACGCGTATTTTATAATATTTTCCTTAAAGCTAGTACGTTGAGCAAGCACTAGTCTGGCGGGAATTTGAGTCGATGTGTGAGGCTTGGGTTGTTTATCGGGCGGGGTTAAATTTGAGTTTCGCGCGGTTTATAATGCCCTTTTAGACGAGCCGCGGCCGATTGACGGGCGAGTCAAATTTGAGTTTATTAAATTTGATTGCGTAAATTTGACGGTACTGTTTGCTTGCGGCGATTTGCGCCGTAAAGATGCTGGTAAATTTAAGCGTCAAATTTAAAAAGCTAGTAGAAAATTCGTATCGGAAAAACTCGATTTTATATTTTAAGATAATCAAATTTTAGCCGAATTTACGCCAAGAACTAAAGCGCAAATTCGGCAAATTTAAATAAAATGCGGGCGATTATTCCTGCATTTCTATCCATTTTTGCGCGATTCTTACGGCATTAGTCGCCGCTCCCACGCGGATCTGATCGGCGCTACACCACAGATGAAGGACATTTTTGCGGTAGTTATCCGCGCGGATGCGTCCGACGTAGGTCTCGTTGGTGTCGCTTGAGATGCTTGGCATCGGATACTTTTTCGCGGCGGGCTCGTCCACGACCACGATACTAGGCGCCTTGCGTAGGACTTCGCGAGCGGCTACGGCGTCTACGTCTCTGTCAAAATGAATCGTAATCGCCTCGGAGTGGCTGCGAAGCACCGGCACGCGCACGCAGGTCGCGCTCACTTCCATATTTTTGTGGAGGATTTTTTGGGTCTCGTTGACCATTTTCATCTCCTCTTTCGTGTAGTCGTTGTCCAAAAATACGTCGATGTGCGGGATGACGTTAAACGCTAGCTGGTGCGCGAAGACTTTCGGCTTGCACTCATCAAGCTTAAACTCGAAAAACTTTTGCAGCTGCGTAACTAACTCCTCCATGCCCTCTTTGCCCGCGCCAGAAGCCGCCTGATAGGTCGCTACGTCCACGCGGTTGATGCCGTACGCGTCGTCTAGCGGTTTTAAAATTTGCACCATTTGGATGGTTGAGCAGTTTGGATTGGCGATGATGCCGCGGTTTTTCCACTGCGCGATGTCCTGCGGGTTGCACTCGGGCACGACCAATGGCACGTCCGCATCCATCCTAAAGTGGCTGGTGTTATCGATCACGACGGCGCCGCTGGCGGCTGCAAATTTGGCGTATTTTTCGGATACCGATCCGCCCGCGCTAAAAAACGCTATGTCGATCTCGCGCTCGTCAAAAACGGTCTCGGTAAGCTCTACGACTTTGTAGTTTTTGCCCTTAAACTCTATCTCGCTACCCGCGCTTTTCGCGCTTGCTAACGGTAGTAGCTCGCCCACCGGGAAATCCACCTCCTCCATAACGCGGAAAAGCTCCTCTCCGACTGCGCCCGTCGCGCCCACGACGGCAACGTTAAATTTTCTCATTTTAGACTCCTTTGTTTTTACTTCTTTTTACATCTCGGTCGGCAAAGACCTTGCGGCAAGCCCCTTTGGCTTAACCCGGCACCAAAGACTCGTCAGGCTTTGCAGACTAAATTTTGTTTGCTTCTTAGACGGCGAGCCGTCTTACGGCTAGTCTCGTCGGTTGCGTCACGCGTTTAAGACCAAACCTGTTTTGCGGGCTAAATTTGGGTTTTGGCACAAAAGCTAATCGCGACCGCTCTTACCCATCAAATTTAACTCAAATTTGCGATTGAATTTTACTTCTCGCCGGCTCAAATTTGCCGCTCAAATTTACTAAAACCGCACAGTGTTTTCGGCGTCGCCGTCTCGGCCCGGCTAAATTAAAATCTAAGCTAAAATCTTGCTTATTTTACTCGCGTGAAGCTTAAATTTAAGCTACTTTCTACTGCGAGCCTGCAAAAAAAGATCGCCCGGTTGTATCTCCTCGCTTTCGCTTAGGATCGCTGCTCGCTGCACGACGGAGATTAGCTCGCGGATATTGCCCGGAAAATCGTATTTTTGGAGCTCTTTAACGGCAGCCTCGGAAAAGTGTTTCGCCCCAAGGCCGAATTCGCCGCAGCTTTGCTCTAAAAAACGCTCCGCGATAGGCAAGATCTCCTCTTTACGTTCTCTTAGCGGCGGGATGGCGACCGGAACGGTGTTTAGACGGTAAAACAGGTCCTCTCTAAATTTACCGCTTTGTATGAGTTCGGGCAGGTCGGCATTGGTCGCTGAAACGATACGGACGTCTATTTTGATGCTTTTTGTCGCGCCAAGGCGCGTGATCTCGCGCTCCTGGATCGCGCGCAGGAGCTTTGGCTGCAAATTTATAGGCATCTCGCCGATCTCGTCTAGAAATAACGTGCCGCCGTCGGCTAGCTCAAACTGCCCCTTTTTCATCGCCGAAGCGTCGGTAAATGCGCCCTTTTCAAAGCCGAAAAGCTCGCTTTCTATCAAATTTTCTGGGATCGCGGCCATGTTTATCGCGATAAATGGGCCGTCCTTGCGCGGCGAGTTTTTGTGGATAAATTTGGCAAAAAGCTCCTTGCCTACGCCGCTTTCGCCCATCAGCATCACCGAAGCGTCCGTTTTTGCGACGCGCTTGCTTAAATTTAGGGCGTACTCAAGCGCGGGCGAGCTAGCGACGAAATCGGTCGAATCAGCCTGTAAATTTGACCCGCTTTGCGCGGCTTTTAGGCTCGCAGCAGGTAGTTTACGGCGTAAAATTTCTACCCTTTTTATCGCCTCATACAGCGTTTGCGCGTCAAACGGCTTTGTTAGAAAATCCTTGACGCCAAGGCGCACGCTCTCGATGGCTTTGTTTAGCGTCGCGTTTCCAGTCATTATGATGACGTCAAATTTGCCCTCCAGGCGCTTGATGAACTCCAGCCCGTCCATCTGAGGCATGTTGATGTCGGTGATGATGAGATCGACGTCCTCGCCCATTTTTTTAAGCGCCTCGACCGCGCTTTTATAGCTTTTGATTTTTAGATCGTCGTATTCGCCAAGCGCGATCTCTAGGGACTTGCGCATATTTATGTCGTCTTCTACTATTACGATATTCATCTTTTACTCTTTGTTTTTAAATACGCTTATGATAGCCGAAGAGGGCTTAAATTTCACCGTAAAACGCACGGGAAACAGCGTGAGGTCGGTTGCGGAGTTCATATTTTTGTTGCGTTGAATGAAGCGGTCTTCGACCTTAAATTTGTATGGCAAAAAGCACTCGAAAAGCTCGTTTTTATGTAAATTTAAAAACTCTAGCGAGCTTTGGGCGGGCTGCTTTGGGGCGTCTATTTCGCATAGATACTCGTACTCTAGCTCGCTTAGAACCATTGCTTTTGAAAGTGCGATATCGTCGTAAACGACGGCGTGATTTTTAGTGGAGATTTTGGCCCAGAGGATAAACTCCTCCGAGCCGTAAAGAAGCGCCGCAGCGGCAATCAGTAAGCAAAAATTTCTTGCCACTTGCTTTGGTCTATTTTCATTTCCATTCTGACGCGGTAGAGCCCGTCTTTAAAGTCGTGCTCGACGATGGAAGCGTTTTTGATAAGGCCTGCTACTTGAGCCGTGATGGTCGAGTCTCTAAGCATCGCGTCTCTAACCGTATCTTTGGAGTTTATCTTGACTCCGTATAGTTTCTCGGCTAGCTGTCTGTGCGCATCGGCGATGGCCGCGCGTTTAGCTAGAGCTAAAGACTGGGCATGAGAGACGGTATTGGTCGGAGCGATGCCCTCACCCACGGCGCCAAATACCGCATCGGCCGGTTCGATATCGTATATCATCTTTTCTTGTTTCATCACGCTTCTGATGTCCTCTTTATCGACCTTTTGGATGACGATGTCTTGCTTTGCCGATGTTGCGTCGTCGGAGGCAAAAGGGTTGTTAAAAGAGCAACCGCTCGTCAAAAATACTACTGCGCCTAAAACCGCGAATGTAATTTTTTTCATTCTTGAACCTTTAAATTTAGTTGTTTTTTTGTTTGCAAATTTACTAGCAAATTGTATTCCAAAAACACTAAATTCATTCTAAATTTTCTAGCGTCTCTTCGCCGCTCTCATCCTCGCCATCATCGGCTTTAGGACACTTGGCGATACTGACTACGTCGTCGCCGTCCACGTTTACTACGATGACGCCGCTGGTGTTTCGGCCCGCTTTGCGGATACTTTGCATATCGACGCGTATCATCTTGCCGCTTGAGGTTAGGGCCATCAGATCTTGTTCATCATCGACCATTACGACGCCGATTAGATCGCCGGTACGATTCGTTAGCTTCATGCAGATTACGCCCTTGCCGCCGCGATTTGTTAGGCGGTATTCGTCTGCGGTGGTGCGTTTGCCGATACCTTTTTGAGATATGCTTAGCACTTCTTGTTCGTTGCTTTCGATGACGGCTGCGCCTACGACCTCATCGCCGGCTTCTTTAAATTTAATACCCGTCACGCCGCGAGCCGTTCTACCCATCTGGCGGACTTTGCTGAGTTTAAATTTGAGGCACATTCCCTTTTTGGTCACGATAAATAGCATCTTTTCGCTATCGTCGCTTCCTTCGGCCGCGTTTTCGTCGTTTTCTTCGCTATTTTCCTCGTCGATCTGAGCTTCTATCGCCTCTATCTCGTTTATCTCGGTCTCTACGCCAAGCTCGTCGATTATATTTATCGGCTCTTCTTCGCCTTCTACGATGAGAGCCGTTACTAGCTCGTCGTTCTCGTCTAGGTTGATGGCGCGCACGCCGATAGAGCGGATGTTTTTAAATTCGCTCAAATTCGTGCGTTTTACTATGCCGTTTTTGGTGAAAAACGCGAGCGATTTGCTTTCGGCAAAATCAGTCGTCGGAATGATCGCCTTGATCTTTTCGTCGGGCTGTAGCTGGATGAGATTTACTACCGCTTTGCCCTTTGCCGTGCGGCTTCCTTCAGGGATCTTATAGACTTTGAGCCAGTAGAGCTGTCCGCGGTCAGTCACGAACATCAGCGTATCGTGAGTGTTGCTCGTAAAGAAGCTCTCGATGAAGTCGTCGTCGTACGTAGTTACCGCAACCTTGCCCTTGCCGCCGCGTTTTTGCTTCTCGTACTGCTTGCTCGGCACGCGCTTGATGTAACCTCGGTGCGTGATGGTTACGACCATGTTTTCGTTAGGGATGAGATCTTCGATGTCGATGTCGTCGTAATCATCCACGATCTCGGTAATGCGCGGCACTTTAAATTTATTTTTTATCTCAAGCAGCTCGTCTTTGATTAGTTTTTCTAGCAAGGTTTCGCTCTTTAAAATTTCATCAAGGCGCGCGATCTCGGCCATCAGCTCGGCTAGTTCGGCCTCTAACTTCTCGCGCTCAAGACCAGTTAGCTTGCTTAGTCTCATATCTAGGATCGCGTTTGCTTGTAACTCGCTAAGGCCGAATTTCGCTACTAATCCCTCGCGAGCGCTCGGCGTGTCGGCGCTATTTTTGATGAGCTCGATCACCTCGTCGATATTATCTAGCGCGATCTTTAAGCCCTCTAAAATATGCGCTCTAGCTCTAGCTTTTTCCAGGTCGAATATCGTGCGGCGGATAATGACGGTTTTTCTGTGATTTAAAAATAGCTTCAAAAGCTCGATTAGGTTAAATACCTTCGGCTCTTTGTTGTTTATCGCGAGCATTATGACGCCAAAGGTGCTCTCCATCGTCGTGGATTTAAAGAGATTATTTAGCACGATGTCGCTCATAGCGTCGCGTTTTAGCTCGATGACGACGCGGATGCCGTCTTTATCGGACTCGTCGCGCACTTCGCTGATGCCTTCGATCTGTTTTTCTTTAACCAGCTCGGCGATCTGCTCGATGAGGCGGGCTTTGTTCGTCTGATACGGCAGCTCGTCTACGACGATGACGTCTTTGTTCGGTTTTTTTTCGATGTGGGTTTTAGCGCGTAGTTTTACTCGGCCGCGTCCCGTGCGGTAGGCCTCGATGATGCCTTTTTTGCCAAATATTATCCCGCCCGTCGGAAAATCCGGCCCTTTTATGTACTGCATCACCTCTTCTAGCGTCGCATTTTTATTTTCAAGCACGAGCAAAAGTCCGTCGATGAGCTCATCAAGGCTGTGCGGCGGGATATTCGTCGCCATACCGACGGCGATACCGCTAGAGCCGTTTAGCAGCAAATTTGGCACGCGGCTAGGCAGGACGTCTGGCTCAGTCTCTCTATCGTCGTAGTTTGGGATAAAATCAACCGTGTCTTTTTCGATATCGCGCAAGATTTCTTCGGTGAGATTCGTCATCCTAGCTTCGGTATAACGCTCCGCTGCAGCGCCGTCGCCGTCGATGGAGCCGAAGTTTCCTTGACCGTCGACAGTCGGATAGCGCATGGAAAATTTCTGCGCCATACGCACGAGCGCGTCGTAGATGGCTAGATTGCCGTGCGGGTGATATTTACCCATAGTCTCGCCAACAATACGAGCGGACTTCATATACGGGCTACGACTGCCGACTCCGAGGTTGTTCATCGCGTATAGGATGCGTCTATGAACGGGCTTTAGGCCGTCTCTGACATCGGGCAGGGCGCGACCGACTATGACGCTCATCGAGTAGTCGAGGTAACTCGTTTTTATCGACTCTTCGATATCGACGGCTTGGATGTCTTGATTTTGATTGAGTAGATTTTCTTCCATTTTTATCCTTAAAATTTACTTGCCGATTTTAGCTTAAATTTGATTAAAATTTAATTTAATACCTCGCATCTGCAAGCGTCAGCGCGAAAAGTACCTCGCAGCCGGCTTTTTGCAGCGTCTGTCTGGCTTCGTCTATCGTCGTGCCCGTCGTCACGATATCGTCTATCAAGATAACGGGGAATTTAGGCGTTTTTAAGAGCTTAAAATTTCGCGGATTTTTCAGGCGAAAGGCTAGGTCTTTGCCGTAATAGCTGACGTTTGAATCCGCGTGCAAGCAGGCGTAAAGCGGACGGATTTCCGCGCTTTTTAACGCGCGAGCTAGGATCGCCGTATGCGAGTAGCCGCTAGTTGTTTTGTCGTCGATAGGTACGGCATTTACCAGCGAGCCGAAGCTAAATTTTCGCGCAAAAATCTTAAAACTCAAATTTGCAAGCGCGCCGTAAACGAAAGAGCCGTGAAATAGGTGCTTTGAGTGGAGTAAATTTTTAACTTCGGAGTAGTCAAAAAAGCTATAAATTTTAAAATCGCCGTCCAAAACGCGCGTCCTTGCGGGCGAGGCGAGCAGGTGATCTTTGCAAATTTTACAGATCACGCCCAGACTCAGATGCCCGCAGTTAGCGCATCTCATTAGCTTTTTAGGATCTGGATCGCCGCGCGTTTTACGATGTCTTGGAGTAGCTCGTCAAAAAAGCTCTTAAACGCGCCGCTCGTGTGGATCGGGGCAAATTTAGTCTGCTCCTGCGAGACGTTTTTGGTGATGGTTTGATCGCCTCTGTGCACCGTTATTGTGAGCTTTGCCGAGCCTTTTAGGTTGTCGGTGGAGTAGCCGCTTAGATTTGCTTTAAGCTCGACGATCCTCACGTCCACGACGATATCGCCAAAGTCGCTCAAATTTGCTCCCAAGCGCTTTAGCTCGGTGCTAAGGCCGTCTTGTAGCCAGCTCTCGATGCTGTTTTGTAGCGTGACGTACTCCTTGACGTTGCCGTTGCTGCCGGTGATCGTGGCGACGATGCTTTTGTTTGCGCGGGCGTCCTCGATGCTATTTATACGGATATTTTTTTGGTAGCCCATCTGGTTTGAGGTTGATTGATACGGGGTTAAATTTAACACCGAGCTGCGCTGCGAACATCCGCTCATAATCGCAGCAAAAAGCGCGGCGACAAGGGCGTAAAAAGCTAATTTTTTCATATTTTTCCTTTATAGTTTTGATATCTCTTCGGCGGCTTTGTTGGCGGCTTGTTTAACGAGAAGGTAGACGTAGAGGTTAAAATCCTCGGTGTCCTCGACCTCAAGTTTGCGCACGTCTTGTCTGGTGGAGATATTTAGCACGCGGGTTTTGTTTATGTTTTTGACGCCCAGTTTGCCCTTCATTGCCGCGCTTAGATACTGCGACGGCTCGCTATAAGATGCTGCGTAGTCGGTAAAGGCAAAATCCACGCGGTACGTGTATGGCGATGTTTGGCTATCCACGACCATGATGCCGCGATTTAGCAGCTCGTCTTGTAAGAAAAGATGAAAAAGCCTCTCAAGACGCTCTTTTGGATAGAGCATTTTCGCGCCGTTTTTGGATATAAATTTTATGCCGCTATCCGCTGCTCTTTCGTCGGCTATTTTGTGGATATAGACTTTTTTGATGGCCGCGTTCGTGTCGATCCTGCTTTGAGCGATGCAGCATTTTATCGCCACGTCGCTGGTGTAGTCCGTGCCGTTTATCTTGATATCCTGACCGCCGCTAGCGCACGAGGAGCAGTCTGCTTTGATACGCATCACCTCTTTGTAGCCTTTTGCGTTGCCTTCGCTAGTTTGAGCGACCTGTGGCGAGCTCTCGAAAAGCCCGAAACATCCCGTAAAAAGGAACGCCGCAAATAAAAGTATAAAATTTTTCATAAAAAATCCTTTCGTAAATTTTACATCGTGCAAGCAAAATTCTATCCAAATTTGAGATGAATTTCCAAATTTGCGTAAAATTTGGAGGAAATTGGAAATTTGTGTAAATTTTATTAAATTTGATTTTTGAAATTTTAAAAGCGGAGATAGCGCTAAATTTAGTATTTTCAAGGCGCGGGTCTGGATGCGTCAAATTTGCAAATTTAGGCCCAAAAAACCTTTGTAACAAACAAGGCGAACAAACAAGAGCGCGGATAAAATAAACACCCGCAACCATACAAATTTAATCCGCCACGCCCATCATCACGCTTGAGTATTCGCCCTGCTTGACGTCCGTTTTTTCAGGCTTTTTGACAGTCATCCTATCCTCGGCCAGTCCCGCCTGCGCTAGGGCTGCCTTGATAGCCTGAGCTCTTGCGTTAGCAAGTTCCAGCAGCTGCTCTTTTTTCACCTCGATGTCTTTTAATGCGGCCTCTCTCAGCACCTTTTCGTCGGTACTTTTTTCTTTTGGAGCTAGCGATGCGAGCGCTCCTGCGTAGTCCTTGCCCGTTTGCGCCATCGTTTGACTGATTTTTTCGTTTAGTTTCGCGTTTTTTAGCGCCGTTACGTCCACATCCGAATAGGCCGGAGTGATGCTTAGCTTCATCTTAGGTTTTGCCGTCGTTAGCTTGATAAAGTCGGCTATCTTAGCCTGCTCGGATACGATGAGTTCGGCATTTGCAGGCATAAAGTCGATAGTGTTTAGATCCTGGCTGCTTAGCCCTAGCATATTACCCAAAAATCTAAACGGGGCCAGCGTGATGTCTGCAAACAGCTTCTTTACAGCTTCCCAGACGATGCCGCCGTATTTAAAATCAGGGTCATTTAGGTCGCCCTCCACGGGTAGGTCAATGTTTATCTGGTTGTTTTGATCGCTCAAGATCGAGATAGCAAGCGATAGAGGCAAATTTACCGCATCTTTTGACTCGACCTTTTCGCCAAGCGTTAGCGTGTCTAGATTTACGACATTGCTACCGTTTAGCTTAGAGTCCTTAACATCGTAGTTTAGAGTCAAATTTAGCTTGCCTTTTTCTATCTTGTAGCCCAAAAACTGCCCGCTATAAGGCGTCACGTCGACTAGATCGATATCTTTAAAGCTAAATTTGACCTCCGTGCTCTTTTTCGGGTCGTACGGCAGTAGCTTGAGCCCGATCTTGCTAAAGCCGCTCTTGCCGACCACGCCCTCAAACGTACCCATCGTCGGGCGAGTACTGTCGATATCCATCAGCACGCCTTCTAGCTTGGTGATCTTAGTCGCAAACGGCATAAATAGCGACGCGTCGGAGAAGTCTACGTCGCCGTTTTCTACGAGGATGTTTTTGATAGCGAAGTCAAACTCGCCCTCTTTTTTCTGCTGTTTTGCGGCCTCTACGGCCTTTTCGTTTTTAGAAGCGGTTTGTTTTGCGTCCGCTTTTTGAGCGTTTTCGCTCTCGCTCTTTTTCACGAGGCGACTTAGGTTAAATTCGCGCTCTTTATTTAGATGCGTCTTTAAAAACGGCGCGCTAAGAGTCACGCGCTCTAAATTTAAGAAATTTTTTGCAAACGAAATTTTAGATAGTTTGAGGTTTTTAAAGGCAAAAACCTTATCGCCAGAGCCGTCCGCAAGCTCGATATTTGCGATGTTTGCCTTACCGCTTACGGAGGCGTCCGCGGCGTATTTTACGTTTAGCTCGGCGTTTAGCTCGCCGCTTTTTAAGCTCGCGTCCAGATAGTTTTTAGCGTAGACGAAGTAGCGAGGCAGATTTGCGT
>NZ_CALHXD010000104.1 GCF_938040115.1 uncultured Campylobacter sp.
TTAAACGGCACCATGCCGGCGTTTGTAAAAAGTAGCGTAGCGTCGTTTGGCACTAGCGGTGCAGACGGGATGATCTCATGACCTTTGCTTGCGAAAAAATTTAAATAAGCCTCTCTAATATCCATCGTTTTATTCCTGATTAAAGTTTTAAAATAGGGCTGATTTTAGCATAAATTTAATAAAACTTGTTTGAGGCCCGCTATAAAAAGGCGTCGGTAAAATTTAAAAATCGCTCGCATTATCCGTTTAATTACTATTTTTTACTATAATTGTCTAAAAACATTAAATTTTGGAAAAAAGATTATGAAAAAACGAGTTGCGATAATAGGATTTGGAAACGACGCGAAGCACTACTATAACGAGCTTCGCCGCTCCGAACACTTCGAGCTGGTGGCGATTTTTGACGGCGTGCAAAATAGCGAAATTTGCGGACGGATTCCTTTTTACGATAATATAAACGACCTTTTGGACTCCGTGCGCATCGACGCTCTTATCGTAACCGACACGCACAAATATCTAAATTTGATACCAAAATGCCTAAATTTTATAAAATTTATTATGCTTGATCCTTGGCTTTGCAAATCAGGCGAGATAAGGGAACTAAAATACTGCTTTAAATCCCAAAATATAGGCGCTTACGTGGCTTTTACGGATAGGTTTAATCCCGTGATCGCCTCTATAAAAAAGGAGCTCGCTAAAGAAAGGGAAATTTTCTCGCTAAATATCTCGCGCGGTTTTAACAAAGGCGTAAATTTACAGCTGGAAATTTTACAAAACGTCGATTTAGCAAGGTTTGTAACGGGTAGCGAAGTGGTGTTTGGTAACAAAATCTCTATCCAAAATGAAGATAAAAGAAGCGAAACCGATGCGCTTTTTCAGCTTAAATTTAAAAATCAAACCTTAGCCAGCATTCACAACTCAAAGCGTTTTAAAGCCGAGCGATTTACGATCGAATTTGCTGCGAGCGGAGGCGTGTATTTTGGCGATATGTCGGGTCTAAAGTTAAACAAATATACGCTTGAGGGGCAGCAAAATTTGAAAGTTTACGGCGACGTTTCGCCGGCTAAAGCATTGTTTGCAGAGTTTTACCAGGCTTGTTGCGGCGCAAAAAGCGATCTAAGCACGCTTGAAGACGCGCTAAAGGCTCAGGAGATTTGCGAATGAGACTAATTTTACTACTAAACATGGGTGGGCCAAACGACCTTAGCGAGGTTGAAGTTTTTTTAAAAAATATGTTTAACGACCCCTGTATTTTGGGGATAAAAAGCCAGCTCTTGCGTAAATTCGTCGCATTTGCGATAACAAAATCCCGTCTAAAAACCGCGCAAAACAACTACCGTCAAATCGGCGGCAAGTCGCCCATCTGCGAGCTTACGGCTAGGCTTTGCGGTAAAATTTCGCATTTTTTAGACGATGATACGGCGGTAGCTTTTGCGATGAACTACACGCCGCCTTTTGCGAAGGATGTTTTAGCTGAGTTTATGGACGCTTCGGAGATCGTTGTTTTTCCTCTCTACCCGCACCACTCGTTTACGACCGTAACATCTAGCATAAGCGACTTTGAAAAGGCGCAAGCCGAGCTAAATTTAAAGGCGAAAGTAAAAATCATCGAGCCGTTTTTTGAGGATGAGAGATATAACGAGGTTGTCGCAGATGACATCGAAAAAGCTGCAAGTAATCTAAACTCAGGCGAGATAACGCTGGTATTTTCGGCGCACTCTTTGCCGCAAAAGATGATCGATGCGGGCGATATCTACGAGGAGCACGTCAAGCGTCACGTTCAAATTTTAACCGAAATTTTGGAGAAGCGAGGAGTCAAATTTAAGCAAATTTTGCTCGCATACCAGTCAAAGCTAGGCCCCGTAAAGTGGCTCGAACCCTCACTAAATCAAGCGCTAACCGAGATAAAAGATAAAAAAGCGCTCATTTATCCGATCTCGTTTTGTATTGATAACTCCGAAACCGTTTTTGAGCTATCAAAGGAATTTCGCCATATCGCAGACGAGCTAAAATTTGATTTTTACGATGTTGTAGCCTGCCCAAACGATAGTGAAAAATTTGCTAAATTTATAGTAGACAAAGCTAAGGAATAAAATTTGCTTGCGATAGCATATCTTTTATAAAGGATGCGAAATGACGATCGAAGAGCAAAAATTTATCCAAAAGATTTTGGCCGAGCTTGCGCAAAAAGCCATAGAAAAGACTGCAAAGGCGGTAAAAGGCGCCGACTTTGAAAAAGAGCTCAAAAAAGCCGTTGAGCCGATAAAAACCGCCAAAGAGCCTGATGTGGAAGGTTTTAAAAAGACTCTTACGGAGCTTGGCGCAGCAGGATTTTTATCGCAGATGAACGAGCAAAAAATCCAGGAAAAGCTAAGCATCAAAAAAGAGGAGCTGATGGAGGCTTTAGGGCTAAATACCGATATGAAAAAAAGCCTAAGAGATGAGCTTGAAACCGTACTGGACGATCTTTTGACTAAATACGAAAAAGAGCTTCGAGCTAGTTTGCAAAGCAACTCCTTGCTAGAAAAACAGCAATCTTTGCAAAATAAAAATCCGTCGATGTTAAGTACGGTTTTAGGTATCGTATAAATTTGGCGTAGTTTTAAGTCGCGGCGAGTCGGCGTAAAATTTGAATTTGATGTTTTGATATCAAAGCCTTAAAAGCTCGCCGAGACTAAAACAGCAATATATTAAAACTTGTATTATTTAAGCGTATTTGCCGACGATAAAAAGTAAAATTTTAGATAATTTACAAATTAGCCTTTAAAAACAAAATAGCCAAAATTTATTTTATTGCGAATTATTAAATTTAAAAAGGCTCAAGATAAGTTAAGCGGATTCTCTCTTATCAATCTCAACAGTTTCTGATATAGGTCTTCCTGCGTAGTTTTAGTATTATATCTAAACTCTACTTCACTTCGCTCGTAGCTGCATGCAGAACACACTCT
>NZ_CALHXD010000105.1 GCF_938040115.1 uncultured Campylobacter sp.
GCCGAGTTTGCGGGGATCGTAAAGATCGGCCGCACTCACCTGCAAGACGCCACGCCGCTCACGCTCGGGCAGGAATTTAGCGGCTACGCGCATATGCTAAAGGCGAGCAAGGCGCAGATCCTCGCTACTATGCCGTTTTTAGAAGAACTTGCTATCGGCGGCACCGCGGTAGGCACCGGGCTAAACTCGCACCCGAAATTTAGCGAGATGGTAAGCGACGAGCTAAACGCGCTAACGGGCACGGCGTTTAAATTTAAATCCCATCCGAATAAATTTCACGGCCTAACCAGCCACGACGCCGAGGTGTTTTTAAGCGGCGCGCTAAACGGTCTGGCGGCAAATTTGATGAAGATCGCAAACGACGTGCGCTGGCTAGCAAGCGGGCCAAGATGCGGTATCGGCGAGATAAACATCCCCGAAAACGAGCCTGGAAGCTCGATAATGCCGGGCAAGGTAAATCCGACGCAGTGCGAAGCCGTCACGATGGTAGCGGCGCAAGTAATGGGCAACCACGTCGCGATCTCCGTCGCTGCAAGCCAGGGCAACTTCGAGCTAAACGTCTTTAAGCCGGTGCTCACGTACAACCTCATCCAAAGCATCCGCTTGCTAAGCGACGCTATGAACAGCTTTGAGAAACACTGCGCTTGCGGTATCACGGCAAATGCAGCAAAAATCGACAAGCTACTTCACGAGAGCCTAATGCTAGTAACCGCGCTAAATCCGCATATCGGCTATGCAAATGCCGCCAAAATCGCCAAAACCGCGCACCACAACGGCACGACGCTACGCGAAGAGGCGATAAAATCGGGCATACTTACCGCCGAGGAATTTGACGCGTGGGTGGTGCCTGAGGATATGATCGCGCCGAAGGAGTAAACTCGGCGCTTTGCTTTTTGGGCTCGGCGGGATTTGGGCGATTTTGCCGAGCCTTCTTTAAAATCCATAAATTTGAGAGTAAAATTTACGGTTGCGCCTTAAATTTTACTCAAATTTGCCGATATACTTTTAAATTTAAAGGTACGGTGATGGATGTAAAACTAAACATAAATTTAAACTCGAATTTGATGAGCGTGGGCAAAAGCTCTGCAGCGACTAGCGCGGTAAATTTAAACGCGGGCGCGCTAAATTTAAAAAGCGGCGATAGGGGCGATATCTTGCGCGGCGCGTCAAATTTGCCTAGCGGCGCAAACGAGGGCGAAAGCAGCGCAGATATCCTAAAAAAACAGCTAGAAAAACTACAAAAACGGCTAAAAGAGCTTGAAGCCGCGATAAAGCGAGTAAAAGCGAGCAAAAATCCATACGCAAAGGATATGGCGGCCTCGCTCGAGACGCAAAAGGGAGCGGTTTTTGCGCAGATAATGCAAATAAGCGCGCGAATTTTAGAGATGCAAGGCGGCCAGAGTAAAATTTGACGCCGTAAATTTGCCGACTGCAAAGTCAAATTTAAGTAGAGTAAATTTGCTTTTCAAATTTTAAAAAAGCAAAAAATCTTAAGGCCTTGAAATTAAATTTGCAAATTTAAGAAATAGGACGATTTTGATTTTAAAATATCAAAATACAAAAATGATTTATTAAATCTATTTTTTATACTTTAATTATTTTTAGGACTTTTCTCGCAAAAATAACACTAAAATAATAATATACTTAATCATAAAAACTAATACTTTTACTAAATATAGAATTTTAATTTTTAGTTGTAATATTTCAATATTTAAAGCTATTTGATAATGATTAAAGACAAATTTACTCTGTTATCAAAAATGTCAAAATGCAAATTTCACCAAAGGAGAGAGCATGAAAGATGACGTCCTAGTTAGGATAAACGAGAGGCTTAACGTGCTTGCCACGCTTCCGACTTTTAAAAACGGTTCAATCGGCGAAGCTTTAAAGAAAAGCGGATTTAGCAGGCGAGATTTTATGAAGTGGGCCGGCGCGATGACGGCGTTTATGGCGCTGCCTGCATCTATGGCGCCAACCGTAGCTAGAGCCGCCGAGCTTAGCGACAGGCTGCCCGTGATATGGCTACATATGGCCGAGTGCACCGGATGTAGCGAGAGTTTGCTTCGCACCGATGCGCCGAGTATAGATAGCTTGATTTTTGATTACATCAGCCTCGAGTATCATGAAACCGTGATGGCTGCGGCAGGCTGGCAGGCTGAGGAAAACCTAGAAAGTGCGATCGAAAAATACAAAGACAGATACATCCTGCTAGTCGAGGGCGGCATACCTACGGGCGATACGGAAAACTATCTAACGGTCGGTCCTTTGGGTCTTAGCGGCCTTCATCACGCAAAGCACGCGAGCGAAAACGCCGCGGCGATATTTGCTATCGGCACCTGTTCGAGCTTTGGCGGTATACAAGCGGCAAAGCCAAATCCGTCAAATTCCGTAGGCCTATCAAAAGTAACTTCAAAACCGGTCATAAACGTCCCGGGCTGTCCTCCTAGCGAGAAAAATATCGTGGGCAACGTCCTTCACTACATACTTTTCGGTACTTTGCCCGCACTTGACGTATTTAACCGTCCAAAATGGGCTTACGGACTTAGGATTCACGATCTTTGCGAGCGAAGAGGGCATTTTGACGCGGGCGAGTTCGTGCAGACCTTTGGCGACGAGGGCGCAAAAAACGGCTACTGCCTCTATAAAGTCGGCTGCAAAGGCCCATATACGTTTAATAACTGCTCTCGCGAGAGATTTAATCAGCACACTAGCTGGCCGGTGCAGGCGGGTCACGGCTGTATAGGCTGCTCGGAGCCTGATTTTTGGGATACGATGGGGCCTTTTGAGGAGCCGATGGCCGATAGGCTGTTTAACACGGTTTTGGGTCTAGGCGCCGATAACGTCAGCGATAAAATCGGCATCGGAGTGCTGGCGCTCGCAGGTATCGGTATAGCAGCGCACGCCGCGATAAGCATTTTTGCTAAAGACAAAGAGGAGGCGTAAAAATGAGCGAGCAAAGAATAGTAATAGACCCGATAACCAGGATAGAAGGCCACCTGCGCATAGAGGTCGTCGTAGATGAAAATAATGTAGTGAAAGAAGCCTACTCGGGCTCGACGCTTTGGCGCGGTATAGAGCAGGTCGTAAAGGGGCGAGATCCGAGGGATGCTGGATTTTTTATGCAGAGGATTTGCGGCGTTTGTACGTTTTCGCACTACCGCGCGGGCATCATGGCCGTCGAGAACGCGCTAGGCATCGTTCCTCCGCTAAACGCGCAGCTAACGCGCACGCTGATGAATAACGCCCTTTATATGCACGATCACGTAGTGCATTTTTATCAGCTTCACGGCCTTGACTGGGTGGACGTGGTCTCAGCTCTAAGCGCGGACGTACGCAAGGCTAGCGACGAGGCGTTTAAATACTGCGACACGCCTTACGCGACCGGCGCAGATAAGCTAAAAGAGGTAAAAGAACGCGTCGAAGCCTTCGTAAAAAAAGGAAATTTAGGACCTTTTGCCAACGCCTACTGGGGACATCCGACCTATAAATTTACGCCCGAGCAAAATTTGATCGTGCTTTCGCACTATTTAGAGTGTCTAAGGATACAAAGAACGGTAGCGCAGATGATGGCGATATTTGGCTCTAAAAACCCGCACCCGCAAAGCCTAACCGTAGGCGGCGTGACCTGCGTTATGGACCTACTTGATCCTGCAAGACTGGGCGAATACCTAACTAAATTTCAAGAAACGGCCGATTTTATTAACAGGGCGTATTATCCCGATCTCGTCATGGCTGCTAAAGTTTATGCAAACGAGCCTAGCGTGCTAAAAGACGTCGGCGTGTCAAATTTGTTCGCTTACGACGAGTTTTTAGTCGGCAGAAACGAGTATCTGATCCAAGGCGGCGCTATCCTAAACGGAGACATCAGCAAGGTTTACGAAGTAGACGGCGATAAGATCACCGAGGAAGCAACTCGCGCATGGTATAAAAACCCGGCCCCGCTGCATCCGTACGACGGGCAGACCGAGCCAAACTACACCGGCCTAAAAGATATGAAAACTCTGGACGGTCACGGCAAAGAGGTAGATACTAAAGTTTTTGACGAAAAAGGCAAATATAGCTGGATCAAAGCTCCTCGCTACGACGGCAAACCTATGCAGGTGGGCCCGATAGCAAGCATCGTGATAAACTACGCCAAAGGCAACGAGCGCGTGGTAAAAATCGTCGATAAATTTTTAAAAGATACGGGGCTTCCGCTTGAGGCGGTATTTTCTACTCTGGGTAGAACCGCAACCAGGATGCTAGAGGCCAAGCTAGTAGCCGATCACGGACTAACTGCCTTTAATAGCCTCGTAGAAAATCTAAAAACCGATCAAGAAACCTGCGCGAAGTACGTCATAGATAACGGTAAAGAGTATAAGGGAAATTTCCAAGGCAATGCTCCTCGCGGCGCGCTCAGCCACTGGTGCCGCATAAAAGACGGCGTGATAACCAACTGGCAAGCAGTCGTGCCTAGTACGTGGAACGCCTCGCCAAAAGACGCCGCAAACGTACGCGGAAGCTACGAGGAGTGCCTCATCGGGCTAAAGATCGCAGACCTAACCAAGCCGCTTGAGATCATACGCAAGATCCACTCCTATGATCCTTGTATCGCATGCGCCGTACACGTGATGGATGCGCGCGGCACGCAGCTGGGCGAATACAAAATCAACCCGAATTTGTGAAAGGAGCGGCTATGAGCGAGCATAAATTTGACCGCAAAAGCGAGTATGAATTTTCCATCGGGCTTAGAGCGACGCACTGGATCAGGTTTTTTGCCATCACCTTTTTGGTTGTGAGCGGATACTATATATCGTATGTTTTCGTTAGTCCCGAGGTCACGACCCAGCCAGTGCTGTTTATGAACGCCAAGTGGCGCGCGGCTCATCAGATCGCGGGATTTGTCCTGATAGCGTGCTTTATTTTCAAGCTTTACCTATTTATATTTGATAAATACAGCCGCAAAGAGGTCGTGAGTATCGTCGATTTTTTTAATCCAAAAGTCTGGATAGCGCAGATAAAATACTATCTGTTTTTAGGCCCGCACCCGCATCTAAAGGGCGTTTATAACCCGCTTCAGTTTGCGTCGTATTTTTTCTTTTATCTGGTGCTTTTCCTGATCTGCCTAACGGGCCTCGTGCTCTACGTCCACGTCTATCACGAGGGGCTTGGCGGGCTACTTTACGAGCCGATGAGGCAGTGTGAGGAGCTCATGGGAGGTCTAGCTAACGTCCGCACGATACACCGCATCTGCATGTGGATCATCATGGTTTTTGTCGTGGCGCACGTGTATATGGCGGTATTTAACGCCGTAAAAGGCAAAAACGGAGCTATGGACGCCATCGTAAGCGGCTACAAATACGTAAAAGACGAGCACTGATGCGCGTTTTGGTGCTAGGTATCGGCAACGTGATGTTTGGCGACGAGGGCGTTGGGGTGCATTTTGTAAAGATGATGGAGCGAAACTACAAATTTAGCCCTAAAATAGGGGCTAAATTTGACTCCGATTTAAATTTGGGCGATAAATTTGACGCGTCAAATTTGAGCGGCGACCTCGCTCGTCTAGGCAGCTCTAAATTTAGCGCGGACGGCGCAAATTTGGAGCTCAAATTTATCGACGGCGGTACGCTAGCTATGGCGCTAACGCCGGTTATTGCTTGGGCTGATTTTTTGATAGTTGTTGATTGCATCAGTGCCGAGGAGGGCGAGACGGGGGATGTTTATTTTTTCGGTTACGAGCAGATGTCGCCCGCCGTCTCGTGGAACGGCTCCGCGCACGAGGTCGAGATGCTAGAGACCTTGCGGCTCATGGAGCTTGCGGGCGATTTGCCGCGGACGAAAATTTTAGGTATCGTGCCAAAGCGTATCGAGCCTATGAGCTTTGAGCTCTCCATGCAGGCTATAAAAGGCGTAAATTTGATGGAAAAGACGCTTTTAAACGAGCTTTCGCGCCTTGGATTTTGCTACGAAAAGATTGCAAATTTTAGCGTTTCTGATATCGCTTTAGAGTTTTCAAAAAAGGGCGCGATATGATTTTAGCTTACGAGTTTGACGGCGCGAGCGAAAATTTCGCGTTTTTTCTTAAATTTTACGCGCAAAAAAGCGGGTTAAAATTTAGCATTAAAAAGGAGCTAGACTTAACGACGCTTTATGCAAAAGGCTCGCAAGAGGAGCTTTTGGCGTTTTCCGATCTACTTTCTAGCGCGCTGCCTCACAGCGTGTTTTTGCGCGGCTCAAGGGTTTGCGCGGGCGAAAATTTGCCCCAAGGCGAAGTAAGCGAGCCCGTAAATACCCTCTCAAACATCACGCCAAGCGTCGTTAGCGCCTATCTAAAAGGCGAGCTAAAAGAGTGCGAAAACGGCGTTTTTGGCGACGTTTGCGTTTTTTTAGAGGGCAAATTTACGCCTGTTACGAGGGCAAATTTTAACGAGCTTTTGGAGTTTGCTTTTAAAAATTTAAGCGCGGGCGAAAGCGTTAAATTTAAAGATATTAGCGGCGAATTTGAAGCGTCAAATTTCACCGAGCTAAACGAAAATTTTAATCTTTTAATGCCGACAAATCTTAAAAATTTACCCAAAATTTTTATCGCAAACGAAGCCGAGCAGGTTGCCTTAGCAAGCTACGAAAAGCCCGCCGTTACGCTAAAAACGACGGTGATCTACCGCGGCAATCACCCGAGTTCTCCTAGATTTTTTGATGTCTGCGCGGCTAGAGACATTTTTATCTATGCGCTTTGCGACAAGCTTTTTAAAGCGGGCGTAAATTTTATCGCTTTTAAGGCGCAAAAGCCGCCATTTAAGGCTGTGGTGCTTGAAAACGGATACATTTTTAGCGGCTCTAGGATTTATTATTCGCGCGCAAATTTGAGCCGGATAGAGGGCGCTGCGGATAAAAATCTAGCCGCTTTTAACCTCGCAAAAAAAGAATTTGACGCAGACGGCGGGATAGCTAGGATATTTTTAAGCAGGTTTAAAGACGATGAAGTTAAAATTTACCCCAAATTTGATGATTTTAACGTCTTAAATTTCGCCTTGCCCGGGAGCTTTGAGGAGCTTTACGCACAGATAAAGCGCGAGGAGGGCGGCGAGAGATTGCTTCAAAATTACGGCGAAAACTTTAGCCTGCCGCGCGGCGAGCTTGGCGTACAAAACGGCTTTTT
>NZ_CALHXD010000106.1 GCF_938040115.1 uncultured Campylobacter sp.
ATAGATATCCACGCGGGCGGGCTTGATCTGCTCTTTCCTCATCACGAAAACGAGGCTGCGCAGTGCCGCTGTGCCGAGCACAAGAGCCTGGCTAAATACTGGCTACACAACGGCTTTATCCAAGTAAATAACGAGAAAATGAGCAAGAGCCTCGGAAATAGCTTTTTCGTTAAAGACGCGCTGGAGCGAAATTTGGGCGAGGCGGTGAGATTTTATCTGATTTCTAGCCACTACAGAGCGAATTTTAACTTTAGCGAAGATGATCTAAATGCGGCAAAAAAGCGCCTGGATAAAATTTACCGCCTAAAAAAACGAGTTTTGGGCGCGGCGGCAAATTTGAGCGCGAACGATAAATTTAAGAGCGAATTTATGTCCGCAATAGGGGACGATCTAAACACCTCAAAGGCGCTTGCTAGCATAGATGAGTTCGTCCGCAGCGCAAACGACGAGCTAGACGCAAACCCGAAAGATAAAGCCAAAAAAGGCGAGATCGCGGCAAATTTGGAGCTGATAGCGCGAGTACTCGGCATCTTGCAGGTGGACGTATTTGGGTATTTTCAGTTTGGCGTAAGCGACGAAAAGCGAGCATATATCGAGGATCTGATAAATCAAAGAAATGAAGCCAAGGCGGCCAAAAACTACGAGCTATCCGATAAAATCCGCGATATGCTAGCCGCAAACGGCATCAGCCTCATGGATACTCCAAACGGCTGCATGTGGGAAAAAATATGAAGCAGATGAGCCTAAAAGAGGTCTTGCGGCGGTTTGCGCCATATTTTAGGGATTATATTTCGTATTTTATCATCGCGATCGCCGGCATGCTGATGGCTAGCGGCGGCACTGCGGCGTCGGCGTGGGTGATCGAGCCCGTGCTAAATAAAATTTTCATCGAAAAAAACAAAGACCTGCTTTATCTTTTGCCCTATGCCATCATCGCGATTTACTTTTTAAAGGGGCTTGGGACGTTTCTGCAGGCCTATTTTACGGCATATATCGGGCAGGATATCGTGAGGAGATTTCGCGAAAAGCTGCTAAAAAACCTGCTAAATTTGGATATGAAGTTTTTTAACGACTACCGCACGGGCGAGCTAATCAGCCGAAACATCAACGACATCGACCGCATCAGAAGTATCGTTAGCTCTATGATACCAGAGCTCATCCGCGAGGCTATCACGATCGTCGGGCTACTTTGCGTCGTGCTTTATCAGAGCTTGCAGCTTGCGTTTTTTGCGCTAGTTATCATGCCTGCAGCCGTCTATCCGCTCTCAAGACTCGCAAAAAAGATGAAAAAAATCTCCCGCGCCTCGCAGGAAAAGACCTCCGACATCAGCTCTAAGCTGAGCGAAATTTTTACCAATATCGAGATCATCAAAGCAAACAACGCGCAGGAGTTTGAGCACGCTAAATTTACCGACGAAAACGCTAAATTTTTCAAGCTAAATTTAAAAAGCGTAAAAGTAAACGAGATGGTAAGCCCGATGATGGAAATTTTTGGCTCCGTCGGCGTCGCGGCGGTCGTCATTATCGGCGGCAAAGAGGTTATAGACGGAAATTTGACGATGGGAAGCTTCTTTTCGTTTCTAACCGCACTTTTCATGCTTTATACGCCTATTAAGCGCATTTCAGGCCTTTATAACAAGATGCAAGACGCTGTGGTCGCGGCAGAGCGAACCTTTGAGCTCCTTGATAAAGAGCCTCAAATTTTAAGCGGCGACAAACCCGTGCCGGCTGAAATAAATTTGATAAATTTTAAAGACGTCAGGCTAAACTACGACGATAAAGAGGTGCTAAAAGGCGTAAATCTAAGCGCTAGCAAGTCCCAAACCGTAGCACTCGTAGGCAGTAGCGGCGGCGGAAAAAGCTCGATCGTAAATCTACTCATGAGATTTTACGACGCAAACGGCGGAGCGATCGAGATAAACGGCGAAAATATCAAAAATTTCGATCTAGGTTCTCTGCGGCAAAATATCGGTCTAGTGACCCAGCGCGTCTATATCTTTAACGACACGGTCGCAAACAACGTCGCCTACGGCCGCGAATACGACGAAGCCAAGGTCGAGCTCGCGCTAAAAACGGCAAATGCGTATGATTTCGTGTCAAATTTACCCGAGGGCGCGCAGACCGTTTTAAATGAATTCGGCACCAATCTCTCAGGCGGCCAGCGCCAGCGTATCGCTATCGCCCGTGCGCTCTACGACGACCCGCAGATTTTGATATTTGACGAGGCTACGAGCGCTCTGGATAACGAAAGCGAGCAGCAGATAACCAAAGCCATCGCGAATTTACAAAAAGAAAAGATAATATTTATCATCGCGCACCGCCTAAGCACGGTGCAAAACGCCGATAAGATCGCCGTTATCAGCGGCGGAAAAGTGGTAGGATTTGATACCGACGAGGCGCTTAGCAAGAGCTGCGAAATTTACGCGAAACTAAAAGGCGAAGCCCTTGTTTAAGCCTAAATTTGATAAAATCGCTCAAAATTTAAGGATAAAATTTGAATTACGAAACGCTAAAATCCATATTTTTTAAATTTGACCCCGAAACCGCTCACAAAATCGTAGAAAAAACGCTAAGTATCTCAGACTGCGTATTTCCGGGTCTTTATAGCATCGTCGCCAAAAACTGCGTCGTCACGGACGCGGCTCTTTCGCAAAATTTGCTAGAAACTAGCTTTTTAAATCCCGTAGGAATCGCCGGCGGCTTTGATAAAAACGCCACCATGCTGCGTCCGCTGGCAGCGCTCGGGTTTGGGCACGTGGAGTTTGGCACCGTGACGCCAAAACCGCAAGAGGGCAACGCAAAACCGCGCCTTTTTCGCCTCATCGAAGAAGAGAGCATACAAAACGCGATGGGCTTTAACAACGAAGGCGCAGACGCCCTTGGCGCGCGCGTCGGCAAGCTCTATCCGTTTGCGATACCGCTTTTTGCCAATATCGGCAAAAATAAAATCACTCCAAATGAAGAAGCGATTAAAGACTATGAAATTTTAGTCGCTAAATTTAACGAAATTTGCGACTGCTTCGTCATAAACGTCTCATCGCCAAACACCCCGAACCTACGCGAACTACAAGAAGATAGCTTTATAAAAGACCTTTTTGCGCGCCTTACGCCGATCGCAAAAAAGCCGATAATCTTTAAAATCGCGCCCGATATGGACGACGGCAAAGCCGTGCAGATCTGCAAAACCGCCGTAGAATGCGGCGCAAAAGGCGTAATCGTAAATAATACGAGCGTGGATTATTCGCTATCAAAGTCGCCGAATTTACAAAATTTCGGCGGACTAAGTGGCAAGGTCATCGCCAAACGCTCGCGAGAGCTTTTTAGCGCGGTGGCTAGCGAGCTTTACGGCAAGACGGTTTTGATCGCAAGCGGCGGCATAGACAGCGCCGAGGAGGCATACGCGCGCATAAAATCAGGCGCAAATTTGGTTCAAATTTACACCTCCTTTATATTCAAGGGCCCAAACATCGCAAAACAGATCAACGAAGGTATTTTAAAGCTTTTAAAAGAGGATAATTTCGCCTCGATTAGCGAAGCGGTGGGCTGCGATATAAAAAACAAAATTTAAGGAAATTTATGCTTATAAAATACTCCAAAACAAAGCTCAAAAACGGCTTTGAGATCTATCACATCCCCGCTAGCAAGGGCTCTAGCGTCATTAGCGTGGACGTGTTTTACCGCGTGGGCTCGCGAAACGAAACCATGGGCAAAAGCGGCATCGCGCACATGCTAGAGCACTTAAATTTTAAATCCACGAAAAATATGAAAGCGGGCGAATTTGACGAGATCGTAAAGGGTTTTGGCGGCGTAAATAACGCTAGCACGGGCTTTGATTATACGCATTATTTCGTCAAATGCTCAAAAGGCAACCTAGACGAGGCTCTTAGGCTTTACGCCGATATAATGGAAAATTTGAGCCTAAAAGATAAAGAATTTCAGCCCGAGCGCGACGTCGTGACCGAGGAGCGCAGATGGCGCACAGACAACTCTCCGATCGGCTTTTTGTACTTTACGCTATTTAACGTCGCTTTTAGCTATCACCCGTACCACTGGACTCCGATCGGCTTTATCGGCGATATCAGAAACTGGAGCATAGAGGATATAAAAGAATTTCACGAGACGTACTACCAGCCGCAAAACGCGATCCTGCTAATCAGCGGCGACATAGATAAAAAAAGCGCGTTTGAGCTAGGTAAAAAGCACTTTGAAAACATAAAAAACAAAAAACCGCTACCAAAACTGCACTGCATCGAGCCTGAGCAAAACGGCGCAAAAAGGGCTGAAATTTACAAGGATAGCGAAGTAGAGATGCTGGCGCTCGCCTTTAAAATCCCGCCGTTTAATCACGAAGATCAGCCTGCGTTAGGCGCGCTAGCCGAGTATCTAGGTAGCGGACAGAGCTCTGTTTTACAACGCGTTTTGATAGATGAAAAATGCCTCGTAAACAGCGTAGACGTCTATAATATGAGCAATATCGACGAGAGCCTGCTCATCGTGCTAGCCGTTTGCAATCCCGGCGTCAAGGCCGAGGCTGTAGAGGAAGAGATCTGGCGTGTGCTAGAAAACGCAAAAACGCAAAAAATAGACGAAGACGAGATAACTAAGATAAAAAATAGCTTAAAAAGCGATCTCATTTACTCGCTAGATAGCGCGTCGAAGGTTGCGAATTTATACGGCAGTTATCTCGTTAGAGGCGATATAAAGCCGCTTTTTGAGTTGCCTGAAAAAACAGCCGCGCTAAAACCGGCCGATCTAAACGAAATCTGCAAAAAATACGCAAGAAAAGAAAAATCTACGACGATCATCCTAAGAAAGGAAAAAAGTGAATAAAAAAGCAATAACGGGCGCTATGACGGCGCTGATTACGCCTTTTAAAGACGGTAAATTAGATGAAATAGGTTATGAAAAATTAATCAAAAGACAAATAGCAAACGGCATCGACGCGGTTGTACCTGTAGGCACCACAGGCGAGAGCGCGACGCTAACGCACGACGAGCATAGAATTTGCATCGAAATCGCCGTAAATACCTGCAAAAACACCGGCGTAAAAGTACTCGCGGGTGCTGGCAGTAACGCCACGCACGAGGCGGTAGGTTTAGCAAAATTTGCGCAAGATCACGGCGCAGACGGTATCCTCTCGGTAGCCCCATACTACAACAAACCGACGCAAGAAGGCCTCTATCGCCACTACAAAGCGATCGCCTCAAGCGTCGAAATCCCCGTGCTACTCTATAACGTCCCGGGCCGCGTGGGCGTAGATATCCAGCCGTGCACGGTTTTTAGGCTATTTAAAGAGTGCGAGAATGTTTACGGCGTAAAAGAGGCCACCGGTAGCATCGAGCGCTGCGTCGATCTGCTCGCGCACGAGCCAGGCCTGTCCGTCATCAGCGGCGAGGACGCGATAAACTACCCTATCCTCTCAAACGGCGGCAAGGGCGTGATCTCGGTTACGGCAAACTTGCTCCCGGACGAGATCTCAAATTTGACCCACTTTGCGCTAAAGGGTGAGTTTGCACGCGCAAAAGCCATAAACGACGATCTGTATGCGGTCAATAAAATAATGTTTTGCGAGAGCAATCCGATCCCGGTCAAGGCCGCTATGTACATCGCTGGGCTCATATCAAGCCTCGAGTACCGCCTGCCGCTTTGCGAGCCGAGCGCCGAAAATCTCAAAAAAATCGAACAAACCATAAAGCAATATAACATAAAAGGATTTTAATGAACTGCGAAAACGAATTTAAAGGCAAAACTCTAGTAATCAGCGGCGGAACGCGCGGTATCGGACGCGCTATCGTGGAGGAATTTGCCGCAAAGGGCGTAAATATCGCCTTTACATATAACTCAAACGAAGAGCTAGCCAAAACCCAAGCCGCCGAGCTCGAGGCGACATACGGCATAAAAGCCAGGGCCTACGCGCTAAATATACTAGAACCCGAGACCTACAAAGATCTATTTTTAGAGATCGACGCCGACTTTGACCGCGTAGATTTTTTTATCTCAAACGCCATCATCTCGGGTCGTCCGGTAGCGGGTGGATATACGAAATTTATGAAACTTCGCCCTCGCGGCATTAATAACATCTTCACCGCAACCGTAAATGCATTCGTAGTCGGAGCGCAAGAAGCCGCAAAACGCATGGAAAAAACGGGCGGCGGCAGTATCATATCGCTATCATCGACGGGCAATCTCGTCTATATCGAAAACTATGCGGGCCACGGCACCGCAAAAGCCGCGGTAGAAGCCATGGCGCGCTATGCGGCAACCGAGCTTGGCGAAAAAAATATCCGCGTAAACGTCGTTAGTGGCGGCCCGATCGAGACAGACGCGCTTAGGGCTTTTACGAACTACGAGGAAGTACGCGACAAAACGGCCGAGCTAAGCCCGCTAAACCGCATGGGACAGCCTACGGATATTGCCGGCGCATGTTTGTTTCTGTGCAGCTCAAAAGCTAGCTGGGTAACCGGCCACACATTCATCATCGACGGTGGTACAACATTTAAATGAAAAAAACAAATTTAGCCTGCGCTCCTTTGCCGGTTGCTCGCATTTTGGGCAAATTCGGCACTATAAATTTAACGCGCTTGCGGGCTAAATTTGATGAAAATTTAAAATTTGAAAGCAGATTTTGCGGCGCGGACAGTTTTCTTAAACCTAATCTAAATTTGCTCAAATTTGACAAAGCTACGAGCAAATTTAACCAAAGCGCAAATAAGAAACGGGCAAAGTCAAGCCAAAACAAGGCTAGCGATTTTTTCGCCGACTCCCGCGCCGAGCTGTCAAATTTTAAACTCCAAAATCAAAAAGAAAGAACAAATAAATGAGCCTAAACTTACCAAACGCCCTAGCCTTCCTGCGCGTATTTCTCGCACCTCTGATGTTTTGGCTGCTACTTAGCGTAAATTCCTTCTCAGGCGTGCACGTTAGCTGGATGAACTACTTTGCCGCGCTTGTGTTCGTGATCGCTAGCGTCACCGATTTTTTCGACGGATTTATCGCGCGCGCATGGGATCAAAAGACCAAGCTAGGAGCCGTCATCGACCCGCTTGCGGATAAAATGCTAACGCTGGGCGCGTTTTTAGGACTCATGATGATAGACCGCGCGAGCCCTTGGGCCGTGTATCTCATCCTCGTTCGCGAGTTTTTTATCACGGGATTTCGCGTCGTGATGGCGGGCGAAGGCGTAGAGGTCGCCGCATCGATGGCGGGCAAGGTCAAAACCGTCTGCCAGATGGTTGCGATCGGCTTTTTAACCATGCAGTGGCCTTTTGGCGAGTTTTTGCTCTGGCTTAGCGTCGCGCTGACGCTGTATTCGGGCTTTGAGTACGTAAACGCTTATGTAAAGCACATTAAAAATCAAGCCAAAAAGGCGTAAATTTGAGAACCGGAAACGCCATAATCTGTCTAGCAAGCTTCGTCGTGGTAGCAGCCGGACTAAAGGCCGCTAGCATCGTCGTGCTACCCTTTTTGATGGCTGTTTTTATCGCTATCGTGGCGACGCCTGCGATAAATGCGCTAGAAAAGCTCAAATTTCCGCGCGTTTTAGCCTTTGCGCTCGTTACCGCGGTCGTGTTTTTATCGCTTGGTTTTATCGCAAACACCGTGCTAAAGACGATCAACGGGCTAGTTAGCTATATGCCCGAGCTTCAGAGCAAATTTAAAGCCCTCGCCGACCACTATCACCATATACTAGCTAGCCGCGGCCTCATCGATCCAAACAGCGTCGCCGCGCCCGCAGACTTTGATATCAATAAACTTTTTGCCGTGCTGGGCGGATTTTTAAGGAGCGGCACGGAGCTTGCCTCAAAGAGCTTTTTTGTCTTTTTGCTCGTTACTTTTATGCTTTTTGAGGTGCAGGTATTTTCTCAAAAAGTCGAGTATTTTGCGAGTAAAAATCCGCAAACAAACCAGATCGTAGATACGTTTATATCAAATCTCAAACGCTATCTCGCGATCAAGTCCGCAGCATCGTTTGCGACGGGCGTTTTTATATTTATCGGGCTAAATTTCATCGGCGTGCCTTACGCGCCGCTTTGGGGGATTTTGGCTTTCGTGCTAAATTTTGTCCCGACGATCGGCTCTATCATCGCGGCCGTTCCAGCGCTTTTGGTGGCGCTTTTGTTAAACGACGCGGCGGCTTGCGCTTGGACTGCGGCGCTGTATGCGGTCGTAAATGTCGTCATCGGCAACTTTATCGAGCCAAAATTTCTTGGCAAAGGCCTTGGTATCAGCACGCTTGTCGTGCTTTTGAGCCTACTTTTTTGGGGATTTTTGTTCGGCATCGGCGGTATGTTTTTAGCCGTACCGCTTACGATGAGCCTAAAGATCGCGCTTGACGCAAACCCTAGCACGAAATTTATCGCCGTTTTGCTCAGCGATAAACTCGAGCGGTAAAATCAAATTTAAAGGTAAATTTTGAAAAGCATTATCTTTGTGGCGGCGTTGCTAGCCGTCGGCATTTACGCGTATTCGTGGCATTTTTTGATCACGGTTTTGGTGATTAGCTTTCTTATATTTTTTCATGAGCTGGGCCACTTTCTCGCCGCTCGCATGCTAAAAGTGGGCGTTTTAAAATTTAGTGTGGGCTTTGGCCAGAGCGTCTACTCAAAAACCATCGGCGGCACCGAGTACGCCATCGGCGCGATACCGCTTGGCGGCTACGTTAGCCTAAAAGGACAAGAGGACGCAAAGCCCGGCCTAAAAAACGAGGACGCCGACAGCTACACGAGGCTTAGCCCGCTAGGACGCATTTTTATCCTTTTTGCCGGACCGTTTTTTAACTTTGCTTTGGCGTTTTTTATCTTTATCGCGCTCGGACATATCGGAGTAGAAAGGCTAGCGCCAACCGTGGGCAAGGTGCTGGAAAACTCGGCTGCGGCAAGCGCCGGACTGCAAAAAGGCGATAAAATTTTAAACATAAACGGCATCAAAATCAGCGAATGGGACGAGATAAGCAAAAACGTAAATTTAACCTCCACTGCGATCACGCTCGAGCGCGCGGGCGAAATAAAAACGATAAATTTGACGCCTAAAATCGGGCAAAGCATGACGATATTTGGCGAAAAGATAGAAAAACCGCTCATCGGCATTTCGCCCTCAGGCGAGGTCGTCACGATACAAAACACCGGCCTTAGCTCGCTTAAATTTGCGCTCGTTGAGACCGTAAACGCCTCAAAGCTCATATTTACGGGACTTGAAAAGCTCATTGTTGGCGTCGTACCGCTAAAAGAGATGGGCGGCATCATCCAGATCACCGACATCACCTCAAAGGCCGCAGGCATCGGCCTCTCGACCCTACTCATCATCGCCGCGCTCATATCCGTAAATTTAGGCGTGCTAAACCTACTCCCGATCCCGGCGCTTGACGGCGGACACATATTTTTCAATCTTTACGAGCTGATTTTCCGCCGCGAGATGAACGAAAAAGTCTATATCGGCCTTACCTACTGCGGCTGGGCGTTTTTGCTCTGCCTGATGGCGTTTGCGACCTTTAACGACGTGATGCGCCTAAGCGGAGCGGGACAATGAAGCTCGCGCAAATTTTAGAACGCATCGAAAATGCACGTACGGGCGAAGCGGTGAAGCTAATCGCCGTGAGCAAAAACGTAACGACGAAAGAGGTTTTGGAGCTTTTTGAGCAGGGGCAAACGAGCTTTGGCGAAAACCGCGTGCAAGAGCTCAAAAATAAGAGCGAAATTTTGTCAAATTTGCCGATCGAGTGGCACTTCATCGGGCGACTTCAAAGCAACAAAATAAACCACCTGCTAGCGCTCAAACCCGCGCTTTGGCAAAGCTGCGAGAGCGTAGAAGCCGCGCTTGCGGTGGATAAAAGGCTGGGTTGCGAGCTACCTTGCCTGCTGCAAATAAACTCCGCGCGCGAAGACACGAAACAAGGTATCTCGCCCGAGGCCGCACAGGATGCGTTTTTACAAATCGCAAAGGAGTGTAAATTTTTAAAACCCGTCGGCGTGATGAGTATCGGCGCGCACGTAGAGGACGAGCGAGCCATACAAAAGAGCTTTGAGACTACGCGTAAAATTTACGAAAATCTGCAACCAAACGGCGCGCAAATTTGCTCGATGGGTATGAGCGGGGATTTTGAGCTAGCGATAAAATGCGGCTCGAATATGATTCGTTTGGGGTCGATTTTATACGCGTAAATCAGTCGCGATCCGTATAAATTTAGAAAAATCTACCTAAAAAGGAGCCAAAATGGGCTACGACGTGAGTTATCATCCGATCAACGAAAACGAGATCAGTGGTATTTTGACGCGTTAAAAAGCGCGCGAGAGGGCGACTGGTCGGCTGCGAAAATGCTTGCAAAAGAGCACGGCATGGAAGATTTTTACGCACAAAAATACATCGATACTCTTAAAATCGCGCTTGAAACCAAAGATGACGAGAGCTTTTCGACGGGATACGGCTACATACTCGCTGCAGTGCAGGGATTTTTTAGAAAATATTTCTACACGCGCGGCACGGCGTTTTGCTTTTTGGC
>NZ_CALHXD010000107.1 GCF_938040115.1 uncultured Campylobacter sp.
ATAATACTAGCCTGCGTTTTTAGTATCTTATCTAGTCTTGATTACGCTTTTAGTAGCTTGGCAAGTTGCGTCTTTACGGCGCGCAGACGAGCCGCATCTTTGTCAAAAAAGCTTCGCCTTTTGTATTTTTGCATGATGGCGCTTTGAGCTTGTAAAAGCTCGGTTATATCCTTGATGTTTTTCGCAGCGACTTGGAGTTTTTGATTTGCCGCCGTGCTTATGCCATTTTTCTCGCTTTTTAGCGATATCTCTAGTAGGATCTGCGAGAGATAGGCACTGACGTTAGCATAATAATCCTCGTTGTCAAAAACGGCCGAAAAATATCCGCTAGCCTTTGTCTCTCGCTCTTTGACCGCGCTTGCTAGAGCGCTAAACTGCGCGGCGCTCATGATCGCTTCTTGCGGTTTGATGTCCATTTTTTCAAGCTCGTTAAGCTCGTTTTTTAGCTTAATTATATCGCCTGAGATAGGATGCTGCCTCATATCTGTCCTCGCTGAAGTTTATGTACCAACTCGTCATAGCTGACACCGGCGCCGGCTAAAATTTGCCCCAGTAACTTGCTTGAGGCCTCCATGCTGCCGCTTTTTTCTACCTCAAGCAGCTGCCTATATATGCCTTCGATAAATTTGACGCCTTCTGGATTTGGCTTACGGCGAACGGAGTAGTAACCGATAATCTCGCCGTTAGCATCTAGCGAGGTCGTAATATTGGCAAATACCCAGTAAAATCCGCCGTCAAAACTCTTATTTTTAACGAACGCAAATATCTCTTGCTTTGCCTTTATACGCTCTCACAGCAGCTTAAACACGATGCGCGGCATATCGGGATGCCTGATGATGTTGTGCGGCTTGCGCAAAAGCTGCTCTTGCGTAGCACCGACGATTTTTAAAAACGGCTGATTGCAGTAGGTTATCCTGCCCTTGACGTCGGTTTTTGATACGATAAAATCTTCTTCTTTTACGAAATATTCTTTACTTTCGTTCACTTTGTACCTTAAATTTTTCGGTAATTATAACCAAATATTACGCAAATGTAGCTTACTGGCCTTTTTAAATTTAGCATTCGGCGGGCGCGGCAAGCGTCTTTTAGGTTAAATTTGACGCCGTAAATTTAAGGGTAGGGCGAGTGGATTTTGGAGTGCAAATTTGAGCTCAAATTTAAAAAGCTCGGCGGCAAATTTAACTCCGTCGCCGAGCCGAAAATTTAAGCTCCCAAAAGGCTTAAATTTAGATCGCTTTAAGCAAGATTTTAGTTAGTTTTTTGCTAAACGCCGACGGATCGTCGATCGCGACGCCTTCGTTTAGCTTAGCCATATCTAAAAGCAGCTCAGCCGCGTCATAGATCATCGCCTCGTTTTGAGATAGTTTTTCGAAGAGCTCGTGCTTTGGATTTATCTCTAGTATTGGTAAAATTTTACCGGCACTATGCCCCATCTGCTTTAGCATCATCTGCGTAGCGTAGTCGGGATCGTTTTTATCATAGACGATGACGGCGGCGCTTTCGCTTAGACGTGAGCTTAGCTTTACGTCCTTGACCTCGTCTTTTAGTATCTCTTTCATCTTAGCTAGTAGCGCGGCAAATTTACCCTCGTCGGCTTCGCATTTTTCCGGCTTGATCTCGGCGTCGATATCGGTGTGATTTACCGCTTTTATCGGTGTTTTGTCGTAGTCTTGGACCATCGGCATGACGATAGAGTCTATCTCCTCGTCCATGATTAGCACCTCGGTGCCCTCGGCCTTAAAGCTCTCTAAAAGCGGCGAATTTCTTAGCATCGTTTCGTTGTTTCCGCTGATGTAGTAGATCGATTTTTGTCCCTCTTTCATCGCCTCTTTGTACTCTTTTAGGCTGATTAGTCCGTCGCGCTTGCTTGATTTAAAGAGGCAAAGGTCTAAAATTTGCTCCTTTTCGCTGCTAAATCCGTAAAGCCCCTCTTTGATCACCTTGCCGAATATTTTATAAAATTTGATGTATTTTTCTCTATCTTTTTCTTTTAGCTTGGCTAGTTCGCCCAGGATTTTCTTGACGCTTTGCTCTTTTACACTGCGCATTATGCCGTTTTCTTGCAGGATCTCGCGGCTGACGTTTAGCGGCAGATCCTCCACGTCGATGATACCTCGGACGAATCTAAGATACGGCGGCAGCATCTCTTTGGCGTCGTCGCTGATAAATACGCTTTTAACGTAGAGTTTCACGCCGCTTTGATAATCCACGCGAAATAGATCAAAGGGCTCTGACGCCGGCACGAAAAATAGGGTAGTGTACTCGATCTTGCCCTCAGCTTTTGTATGTACGCATAGCAGCGGATCCTCGCTATCATGCGAGATTTGCTTGTAAAAGTCGTTATAATCGGCATCTTTTAGCGCGCTTTTGTTCATTTTCCAAAGTGCCGAGGCCTTGTTAATTTGCACGTTTTTGGTCTCGTACGAGCCCTCTTTTTCGCCCTCTTTAGGCGCTACGTACTCTTCTTTATCCGCAAATATCGGATACGGGATGTGGTTGGAGTATTTTTTGACGATGTTTTCTATGCGGTAGGACTCGGCAAACTCGTCATCTTTTAGATAAAGCGTGATCGAGGTGCCGTGGCTATCTTTTTGCGCGGGCGAGATCTCGTAGGTTTTAGCGTCCGAACTCCACATAAAGGCCTCTTCGCCAAGCGCCTTTTTGCTCACGACTTCGATTTTATCCGCAACCATAAATGCCGAATAAAACCCGACGCCAAACTGCCCGATGAGCGCGCTATCTTTTTTAGCTTGGCCGCTTAGTTTATCCAAAAAGCCCTTCGTACCGCTTCTAGCGATGGTGCCGAGGTTATTTATCAGCTCATTTTTGTCCATGCCGATGCCGTTATCGCTGATCGTTAGCGTCTTTTTATCTTTGTCTATTTTGATATCGATTCGCGGGGAGTAGCTTAGGCTTTTGTATGCGTCGTCCGTGAGGCATAAATAGTTTAGCTTATCCAGCGCATCGCTTGCGTTTGAGATGAGCTCGCGCAAAAATATCTCTTTGTTTGAGTAAAGCGAGTGTATCATCAAATTTAGCAGCTCGTTTACCTCGGTCTGAAATTCAAATTTTTCGCTCATTTTTCGTCCTTTGTTTTTAAAATTTTTAGCAGATTATAGCACAAGGTGCTAAGAATATCTTTAAACTTGATACGATTACTATCAACTAACCTAAAATTTGTTTCTCAAATTTGAGTGCTTTTTCTATCCGCACAAAGTCGGTTTTACCCGTGTTATACACTTTGGCGTTAAATATAAAAGGCGTAAAAAACGGTCGCAATACTCGTCCGCTTAATCGTTTACGTGGTGCGGGTTTTGCCGTAAAAATCTGAAATTTATTCTAGCCCGGTGCCTATTTGCTCACTCGTAGCATTTTCGTAGTAGAAAATTCTAAAATCAGGCACGGATTTTGATTGCCGGCAAGCCTTAATCGCTTCATCTTGCTTCAGTGTAAAAAGTGACACAATCAAAAAAGAGTAGGGCGGGCAACAAAAATCGAAAAGAAAATTTCATCGTCTATCCTTTTGATTTACATTCGCCGCGATCAAATTTGAGCATTTTTCAAAGTGCAAATTTAAAATGGCTTCATTCTCGATCGCCGCTTTATAACTATCTGACTTCGTTTATCAGCTTTTGGCTCTCTTTTGCTTCGTAGTGGGTCGCGTACTTTTTGAGATTTTCGCAAGAGGTTTGTAAATTTTCTTGCCTGCATACGCCGTTTTTTAGCAGAAATTTAACCATATCCTCGCTGTCTAAGATCGCGGATAGTTTCGTAAAAACTTCCAGCTCTTTGGCCTCAAATTCGCTAAGCGGTTCAAATTTCAGCAGCTCCTCAAGGTAGCGCATTTTATCGCGGTAAAATTCGGTAAATTTTGAGGTTTTCGCAAACTGCCTTATTTTTGGATCAAGCGGAGCGTTTGCGATCGGCGAGGCACCGTTTTGACCCATAAAGATAGCTATCCCGCCAGCCACGCAAAGCATCACATCTTTGTCGCCGCGCGCGCCTTTGCTAAGAAGGTGGCTAAAAATCTCAAACGCTTCGACATTGCAAGCCGTGCGCAAAAGCTCGGGCGAGCCGATATCCGCACCGTTTGCTACGAGCAGGTCGATGAGACGTATCGTTTCTTTTTGATCGAATTTATATTTGCCGTCAGAGTTTATGCCAAGTGCAATAACCGTGTCAATAGGCGTGAAAATCATAAATTTATAGTTAAGATCCGGCTTAAATTTGAGCGCCTTTTTTATGCGTTCAAAGTCAAATTTGCCTGTTTTTATAATTTTTAGGTTGTAGATAAAAGGCGAAAAAAGGCGGTCGTTAAATTCGCCAAACTCATCATTTACGCGGTGCGGGTTTTGCGATAAAAAATCTAAAATTTGATCGAGGCCTGCGTCTATTTGTTTGTTCGTAGCGTTTTCATCAAAAAAGATATCAAGGTCAGGCTCTGGTAAATTTGAAGCGAATAAAATTTGAATTAAAACTATAAAGATAACGGCGAGCTTTTTCATAAATCCTCCTAAATTTACGGCTTTTACGAGGCGGTTAAATTTACGCGCGAGGCAAATTCGCGGTAAAAACAGGCGTTTTAGACCGCCGCTTTTTGCCTCTCGTTATCAAGCGTTTCTTGCATTTTCGCCCTTGCGTTTTCCAGCCACTCAGGCTCGGCGGTGTCGATGAGATCTAGGCAGATGATTTTGATTTTGCCGTTTTTAAAGCTAAAATTTTTCACGTCCATGATGTCCGAGCCCGCGATCACGACGGGCTGGATTTTTAGATTTAGCTTGTCGGCAATGATTTTCGCACCGCCTTTAAACGGCAAAAGCTCCCTTGAGTGCGAGCGCGTTCCCTCGGGGAAAATCGCCAGCACGCGCCCCTTTTCGACGCGGTCTTGTGCATCTTTTACGAGCTTGATGAGCGAGCGTTTATTCTCGCGCTCGACTGAGATCATCTGCGGCACGTGGATGATCTGGCCGATGACGGGCAGGTCGGCAATCTCTTTTTTAGCGATCCAGCAGAGATTTTTAGGATAGACTTCCTCTAAAACGACGATATCTAGCATGCTTTGGTGGTTCATGATGATCATATTCGCGCGCTCGTCGAAGTTGCCGACGATTTTGAGCGAATAAAAACCAAAAAGCCGCTGGCTCCTACCCCAAATTTTCCTCACGCCGTGAATATGCTTTTTAAAAAGCCACATGAAAAACACGACCAAAAGTATGCTAATGAGAAACTCGACCGCGAAATACGCGGCCTTTATCCTAGAAAATATCATCTTTTTTTACCCAGCCTATCTTGCCGTCGTCTAGTAAAATTTTGACGTAGTCCTCGCGTTCGCCGAGGATCTCAACCTTTTCCTCCGCTTTTGAGGTGTAAAATACGCTCGAGTTTTGCGTAGGCAAAATTTTTACGTTTATGTTTTGCCTTAGCGTCGCGCCGCCAAACGGGTTGTAGCTATAAAGGATATAGGCTCCAAGGCCGACCACGACGATGAGGAATATCGCGTCGCGCTTAAACAAAAACGTGATCAAGAAAATACCGAAAAGCGCGTAAACTCCGATATTTTTGTAAATTTCAAATTTGCTTTGCTTTGGATTTAGTCCGATTTGCGTGCTGATCTCATCATCCTCCACGACGACCGGGAGCGAAAAGCTCACGAAATCTTTTTTTGCAAGGCTAAAGTAGTTAAAATCTATCGAGGTTTTTTCAGGCGAAAATATCGCGAAATAATATCCGCTTTGCGCGTCAAATTCGCCGCTCGTGGAGTCCACGCCTTGTTTGATGATGTCCTTATCCTCGATGAAAAAGTCCGCGATATTGCCTTTTTGCGCGTTTACTTCGACGATCATGATGAGATTTTTATCGTCGAATTTATTGGTTTTGTATTTTTTGACTTCGAGATTTTGAGCGACGACGTGATTGTATTTCTCGCCGCTTTTTAGCGCTACAATTTTAGGTAGCAAAAGCGTCAAATTTGCCGTCTGGAAAAACTCGCCGTTGCGCTTTAAATTTACAGTGATTTTTGGATTTTTCACGGCCTCGGCGGAGGCCTCGGCGTAAATTTGAGCCTTGTAAACCCCTTTGCCGTCGTTATCCCAGCGCAAATTTGAGCTTAGCCATTTTAGGTTTTGGGTTTCTGGCAAGACGGTTTGCAGATCAACGGCGATGTTATCCTGGATATCGACCGAGAGCGTAAAGCTAAAAATTTGCCCGACGTAGACTTGCTTTGGCGCGTTTAAAGCCTTGATAATGATGTCGTTTGGCTGCACGCGCTCGTAGAGCTGGCTGTCTTTTAAATTTAGCTCTGGCTCGTTGGTGGGTGCGATATTTTGCGGGATAGGCTGGCGCAGATGCGTGCCGCCTTGATTGCTTGGGGTTTGACTTTGCGCTACGGGGGTTCTATTTTGAGTAGCCGTACTTTGCGTCTGGCTTGGAGTTCTATTTTGTGCACTTGGTGCTTTGTTTTGTAAATTTGGCTTTTGCGCGGGCGTTTGGGGAGCAGACTTGATTACTTTTTGACTTTGCTCGTCGCCCATCATGTCAAACACACTAGGCTCGGTCGCCGTGCAAGCTAAAACAAATATAGTAAAAAAGGCTAAAAAGGGCTTTAGCAAACTAGCCCTTTTAGCATCTTTAGTCCATCATCCGTACCTAAAAATTTCTCGCAGGCGCGCTCGGGGTGAGGCATGAGGCCGAATATCTTTTTGTTCTTATCGCAAATTCCTGCTACCTCGTCGACCGAGCCGTTTGGATTTAGCTCTGCGCCGTTTGCGTCGCAGTATTTTAGCAGTACCTGATCGTTGTCGTAGAGGCCTTTTAGCGTCGCCTCGTCGGCGTAAAAGTTTCCCTCGCCGTGAGCGATCGGGATGTTTACGATCTCGCCGACGCTCAAATTTGATAGAAATTTATTTGCGTTTGAAACCACTTTTAGATAGTGGTATTTTGAGATGAAGCTTAAATTTTCGTTTCGTCTCATCGCGCCCGCGAGTAGTTTTAGCTCGCACAGCATCTGAAAGCCGTTGCAAATGCCAAGCACGTATCCGCCTTTTTGCGCATGTTTTACGACTGCACTCATCGCCGGGCTAAATTTAGCGATAGCCGCCGTGCGTAGGTAGTCGCCGTAGCTAAATCCGCCCGGAAGTACGATAAGATCGGCATTTATCTCGCTTTCTTTGTGCCAGATTATCTGCGTCTGGCAACCCAAAAGCTCAAAAGCGTACTTTGTATCTTGCTCGCAGTTCGTGCCTGGAAACAAAACGATGGCGACTTTCATTTTGCGCTCTCGCATTTATCGTTCAAATTTATCTCGTAGTCCTCAATGACGGTGTTTGCGAGCAGTTCTTCGCACATTTTGGTGAGCTCCTTGCGCGCTTCGTCTTTGCTTGCGGCACTTATATCCAGCACGATTTGTTTGCCTATTCGTACGCCGCTTACGTTATTAAATCCAAGCGAGCCGAGCGCGTGCTCGACTGCCTTTCCTTGCGGGTCTAAAACGCCGTTTTTTAAGGATACGTTGATGATAGCTTTCATTTTAAACCTTAGATAAAATTCTTTTTAAAACTTCTTCGTAGGCGACTTTTACGTTGCCAAGATCTTGACGGAATCTATCTTTATCGAGTTTTTCGTTCGTAGTCGCGTCCCAAAAGCGACAACTATCTGGGCTGATCTCGTCTGCTAGCAGGATATTTCCGTCTTTATCGACGCCGAATTCGACTTTAAAATCGACTAATTTTAAGTTTCTGTCTGCGAAAAATTTAAAGAGGATAGCGTTTATCTCGCGGCCCATGTGTTTTAGTCTGTCAAGGTCGTTTTCGCTCTTAACTAAGCCCATGATTAGACAGTGTTCGTCATTTACGAGCGGATCGTGCAGATCGTCGTTTTTGTAGTAAAACTCTACCAATGGAAACGACAAAACCGTGCCTTCTTTTATCGCAAGGCGCTTTGTTAGCGAACCGGTTGCGATATTTCTCACGACCACTTCAAGCGGGATGATTTCACATTTTTTCACGAGCTGTTCGGTGTCGCTTAGGGTTTCGACCAGGTGAGTCGGGATGCCTTTTTCTTTTAAAAGATGAAAAAGCTGCGTCGAAATTTTGTTATTTAGCGCGCCTTTACCGGCTTCGTTACCTCTTTTTTGCGCATCAAAGGCGGTTAAGTCGTCTTTAAATTCCGCTATTAGCAAGTTCGCATCGTCCGTTGCGAACATCTTTTTTCCCTTGCCCTCGTAGATCAGCTCTTTTTTTTGCATTTTTGCACTCCTTATTTTAGCTGTAAAATTTTGATCGCGTCAATCGCCGATTTTAGTTGTATATCGTCGTTTACGTTAGCCTCGGTTATTATAGTCTTATTGTCCGTGATTTTCGTAGCGTTTTTGTCGCTATTTGCGTCTATTTTGCTCAGTTCGTTGGTTAGGTGTTTTTTTAGTTCGCTCTCTTTTATAGAAAAGGCATTTTCATCCTGCTGAGGCACTTTGCCAGGAAATACGATAATATCAGGCTCAACGCCTGTTGCTTGGATAGTGCGGCCGCTAGGTAAGTAGTAGCGCGCTATAGTTAGGCGGATGGCCTCTTTGTCGTCTACGGGTAGGATGATCTGCACGCTGCCTTTACCGAACGTCTTTTCGCCGATAACGACGGCTCGTTTGTGGTCTTGTAGCGATCCGCTCACGATCTCGCTCGCGCTCGCGCTTCCGCCGTTAACTAGCACCGCAAGCGGTAAATTTGTGATTTTATTTGCTCTTGCGGCTTTAAATTCGCTATTTTCGCTCTCGTTTCTGCCCTTTTGAGATACGATCACGCCGCTATCTATAAACAAATTCGTCAGTCCGACCGCTTGGTTTAAAAGTCCGCCTGGGTTGTTGCGAAGGTCAAGGATGATGCCTTCCGCTTTTGGATATTTTTTGATAAATTCCTCGGCCTTTTCGGTTACGTGCTTGTCAAAATTTGTCACGCGAAGATATAGGATGTTGTCTTTTTCGATCATCTTTGCGTAAACGGACTCGACTGAGATGATGTCGCGCACGAGCTTGACGTCAAACGGCTTTTGCTCGCCTTTTCGCACGATAGTTATCGTAATAGGCGTCTTTGGTTTGCCGCGCATTTTATTTACAGCTTCGTCTATGGTGGTGCCTAGAGTCGCGTTTCCATCGATGCGAAGGATGATGTCGCCGCTTTTTATGCCGGCTTTATCCGCAGGCGTATTTTCGATAGGCGAGATGACCGTTAGGGCGCCGTCTTTCATACCGACAGTGATGCCTAGGCCGCCAAATTCGCCGTTTGTCTGTACCTGCATATCTTTAAACGCCTTTTCGTTTAAAAATCCGGAATGCGCATCAAGGTTGTTTAAAAGCCCTTCTATGGCTTTATCCACGATCTCTTTAAACTGTAAATCATCAACATAATATTTTTCGATAGTAGAAATGGTTTTTGTAAGTTTAGAGAGCGATTGCAGTTTAGAATTCGATCCGTCCTCGGTGGCTTTAGCATTTAAATTTGCGCTAAAAACCGCTCCGAATATCATAGCGCCCGCAACGCTTGAAAACAAAAACGTCTTTTTTTTATTCAAAGTTAATCTCCTGCCTTTTTAAGTGGGGGTATTTTAGTTAAATTTGCCTAAAAATAGGATAAAAGATTTAATAAAATTTAATTTTATTTTGTAAGTGTTTATATTAAATAACTTAGATAACTTGACAATAATCGACTAAAGTTATATAATACGCTCATTATAAACTAAAGGAGAAAAAATGGCGAATTTAGGCGAAAATTTAACCGCACAAATGCAAGAGCTGGTAGAAAAGGGAGTCGCGCTAGCGATACACGCGAAAAATCCGCAAACCTTTCCGCTTCATTTGCTTTGGGCGCTAGCCGCAGATAGTAGCTCGCTACTAAACCAAGTCTTTAACAAAATGAACGTCAGCAAGGACGCGGTGGAACTTGAAGTAAAAAGCAAAGCCGCACAGCTACCGACAAGCTCAAACGTCAGCAAGGAAAACGTGCAAATTTCAAGAGAGCTCATAAACTCTCTTGAAAGCGCAAAAGCTCTGATGGTGAGCCTAGGGGATAGCTATATCGCGGTAGATACGTGGATTATCTCGGCGCTTGAGCTGCCTGAAATTAAACAAATTTTAGGCAAATTTACAGATGTTTTAGAAATCCGCAAAAATTTGGAAAGCATTAGAGCAGGGCGCAAGATAGACAGCCAAACCGGCGACGAGACGCTAGATAGCTTGGAGAAGTACGGCATCGATCTAACTGCAAAGGCGCTAAATAAGGAGCTCGATCCAGTCATAGGGCGCGACGAAGAGATCACGCGCATGATGCAAATTTTAATAAGAAAAAGCAAGAATAATCCTATTTTATTAGGCGAGCCGGGCGTTGGTAAAACCGCTATCGTCGAGGGCTTAGCGCAAAAAATCGTGGCAAAAGACGTGCCTACTAGCCTAGCAAACAAGCGAGTGATCGCGCTTGATATGAGCGCGCTGATCGCGGGCGCGAAGTACCGCGGCGAGTTTGAA